>JAFVBP010000289.1 GCA_017479925.1 Selenomonadaceae bacterium
CCGCACATTTAGCAAATGCATTGTTCAGTTTTCAAGGAGCCCCGTGAATCAAGCTTGCTTAATATACACCCGCTTCTACTGTTTGTCAATACTTCCGTCAAAAAATTTTTTCGCCTTACAAACCGCGTCATGACGCCGTTTATGCCGTTTTCGACGCCTCGACAGCAAAAAAACTTCAAAATTTTTTTCGCCCGTTGACCAACTTTTTTTCGCCGCGATGCCCGAAATTTTGAAGGTAAATCCGTCGCCACAGCGAACAGTTGAAATAATTTCAGCAGTTGACGAAAGGATTTGAGCGGCGTGAAGATCTTTAAGCTCGGCGAATTGTTTGCGGGAGCCGGCGGTCTTGCTTGGGGTGCCGTTCATGCCGACGACGCTTGCGGGAAAATTATTCCCGTGTGGGCGAACGACAGCGACGCGGCGACTTGCGCGACGTACAGGCGAAATATTTGCCCCGACACGCCCGACCGAGTGATTTGTTGCGACGTTCGCGAATTAAATTTAAACACGCTCGAAAAGATTGACGCGCTGGCTTTCGGCTTCCCGTGCAATGATTTTTCGCTCGTCGGCAAGCAACGCGGTTTGAACGGCAAATACGGTTTGCTTTACAGAAATGCCGTCGACGCGCTCAAAAAGTTTCAGCCCGATTGGTTCGTCGCCGAAAACGTTCGCGGGCTTTTGAGCGCAAACAACGGCGTCGCCAAACGAAAAATCCTCGGCGGCTTTCGCGACGCGGGCTATAAAATCTTTCCGCACGTGTACAAGTTCGAGGATTACGGCGTTCCGCAGACGCGCCACAGAATTATCGTCGTCGGTATTCGTAAAGATATTACGAAGGATTTTCGTCCGCCGTCGCCCGTGCCTTACGTCGGGAAAGATATTTCGTCACGACACGCGCTGGAAAGTCCGCCGATTGCGCCTGACGCCGCCAATCACGAACGAACAAAACAATCGCCCGCCGTCGTCGAGAGACTGAAATTCATTAATCCGGGGCAAAACGCCTTCAACGCCGACATCCCGCCCGAATTTCAACTGCACGTCAAGGCGGCGACTTACACAAAATTAAATCGTGCGAAGAACTTACTCCGCACGATTTTTTTATCGGCAACGGCTGTGGCTGATGATTTGCTTGAGCGCGTCTATCGAAAGAATATTATTCCGTTCGCGGTGAATCATTCGGTGACAGTTTGAGCAGACGACCGCCATATCCGTGACGGGATTAATTTCAAACTCATCGTCGAGCGTCGACAGCGGAATCAAATGGTGAACTTCGATATAATCTTTACCGCGTTCGCCGTAAAAGTCACGGAAGTTGAATTCGCACGCCATACACGTCGTCCCGTGAATTTGTATGGCACGCTTGCGAAGAATCGGGCTGCGTTCGTATCGCGTCGTGTAAACAAGTTCGCGGCGACCTTCCCGCACCGTACGAAAATCAGTTGCCGTTTCCAAATTAATATCTTCGACACACGTCGTTTCGCTGACTTCGCGTCCCGACAAAATCGCGATTATATCTTCGTAATCGGCGCAGTTGGTTTGTTGCAGTTCGGCGACGGCTTGAGCGACGGTCATTCCGCGAAACAGACCTTGAAAGCCCAGCCAAATGCCAAGATAACGCAAAATGCTTCTTGCACGCCAGCCGCGAAAATAATCGCTGTCCAAGCCCAAAATGTCGCGTTCGATTTGTCGGAAACTGATGCCCTCGAACAAATACGCTTCGACAACGGCGCGATGCTGTTCCGCCGAAAAATATTCGTATTCGCGACTTCGGTCGTCGCGCTTTAAAATCGGTATGTTCACGTCATCACCCCGCGACAAAATATAGCAGCCCGCGTAAAGATTTTCAACGCAACGTTTACATGTCGACGCCGCGTTGAATTTTTTTGTACATGAACTGTTTGCCCATCGAAACTGCGCGCCGCCGACAAAAAACTTTTGGGGATAACCGCCGACCTGCAGAAAAATCAGGGCTTCTACGTCTACCGCAACAAAAGATTAATCGTGTGGGGCACGTGGTTCAATCGCTCGAAGAAAGAATTTCTGTCGCAACTTGCCCGAATTCAAATCGACATCCCGCCAGAATTCGACAGTCTTTGGGTGCTCGACGTGAAAAAATCTCGTGCCGTGCCGCCGCCCGTTATTCGCGAAAGATTGGACGGCGCAATCGAAAATCTTTCGA
>JAFVBP010000290.1 GCA_017479925.1 Selenomonadaceae bacterium
TGTTTGCTGGCCGCGTTTCAAAGACCTGCACAAAAATCACATGCCCGAAAATCAGATGAAAGATCGGCAAATTTTCCGCGTGAAGGAAATTTTCTTGGACAACGACCCGAATTTCGTGGAAATTTCGCCGCCCGACGCTTACCGCGCTGTCTTCAGAAAACGTCAACCGTAACCGAACGCGCCCGACGCCGAATCGAAAGGAGAGCGATTAAGTTGACCTTTGAAGTTACCTTCGACGACGCCGAAGCCGCAATCGTCGAAAACTATATGAAACGAATGGACATGAGCATTTCGGAAGTTGCGCGGCAATCAATGCTTGAAATGATTTTTCAGGACGACGATGATTTGGCGCGTTGTGAAGCAGCAATCAAAGAGTACAAAAAAAATCCGACGACTTGTACTCACGAAGAACTTTTGAAAAAGCTGGGCATGGCATGAAAAGTTTCCGCGTCGACTACACGCCTGACGCTCAAAAAATTATCGACAAGCTCGAGAACTCAATTCGCAATAGAGTTCTCAACTGGATAAAAAAAAATCTTGACGGTTGCGAAAATCCTCGCTGGAAAGGTAAAGCGTTGAAAGGCGACTTGAAAGATTATTGGCGTTACCGCGTCGGTGATTATCGCATAATCGCCGACATTCAAGACGACAAGGTTGTCATTCTGGTGGTTGACGTTGTCAAAAGAAACGACGCGTATAAATGAAATTTTTGCCCGTCAAACATGACGGCAATTTTTTTTGGACGAAACTTTTACGAGCAAGTTGTGAGTTTGCGGACGAACGAATTTTTCAAGCAGATGATAAAAATTGTTCCCCCGCTTTTAAAGCGGGTTTTTTTGTGGAGGCGATAACTTGAACGATACGATTAGCGCGATTGCGACGGCGACAGGCAACGCGGGCGTCGGGATTGTGCGTTTGAGCGGCGACAATGCGCTTGACGTTGCCGACAAAATTTTTCACGCGGCAAACAAACGCAAACTTGTCGACAGTTCGACGCGGGAAATTTTTTTCGGGCACGTGAGAAATTTTTCGGGCGCGGTTGTCGACGAAGCCGTTGCAGTTGTCATGCGCGAGCCGAAATCTTACACGCGTGAAAATGTCGTCGAATTGCAATGTCACGGCGGAAGCGTCGTCCTGCGCGAAGTTTTGCGATTGACGTTCGAGGCGGGCGCACGTCCTGCCGAGCGCGGCGAATTCACGAAACGGGCATTTCTCAACGGGCGAATCGACTTGACGCAGGCGCAGGCGGTTTTGGACGTGATTCAGGCGAAAACTTCAGCCGCGTTGACCGTCGCGCAAAATCAACTGGCGGGACGCACGTCGCAAACAATTCGCGAAATCCGTCAGGCACTGCTTAATTCCGCCGCGCACATCGAGGCGACAATCGACTTTCCCGAAGACGACCTCGACGAAGTCACGCTTGCCGAAGTCAACGAAAATATTTCCGCGCAGATTGACCGACTTGACGAACTGCTTAAAAATCAATCGACGGGCAAAATTCTGCGCGAAGGTTTGGAAACCGCGATTATCGGCAAGCCGAACGTCGGCAAGTCCAGTCTGCTGAATTTTTTCGCGAAGACCGAACGGGCAATCGTCACCGAAATTCCCGGCACGACCCGCGACCAAATTGAGGAATTCGTCAACGTCGGCGGCATCCCGTTGAAAATCGTCGACACGGCGGGAATTCGCAATTCAAGTGACACCGTCGAAAAAATCGGCATCGAACGCGCCAAAACTTGCGCTCAACGTGCCGAATTGATTCTTGCGCTGTTTGACGGTTCGCGACCGCTTGACGACGAAGACGCGGAAATTTTCAATTTGCTCACCGACCGCAACGCATTGATTCTGTTGACAAAAGCCGACTTGCCGCCCGTCACGACCGTCGACATGCTTGCAAAAAAAATTTCCGCCGCGCAGGTGATAAAAATTTCGCTGCGTGACGGTTCGGGCGTCGACGAGATGTTGAGCGCGATTTCCGACCGCGTCGGCAAAATCGATTTCGAGATGAGTTTTGTTCGCGACGAACGCGAAGCCGATTTACTTCGCCGAGCCGTCAATCACCTGCGCGAAGCTCAACAAACGATTCGGCTTAACGTCGGCCTTGATTTCGTGTCGATTGACCTGCGCGCCGCGTTGGAATGTTTAAGCGAATTGACGGGCGAATCCGTCAGCGAAGACGTGCTCAACGAGATTTTCTCGAAATTCTGCATCGGCAAGTAACTGCGCACCGAATCATTACGAATTACGCATAAAAAAATCCCCGTCACGCGACGAGGATTTTTTTTACTGTTTGAGCGACTCAAGTTCGCGTTCGAGCCGCCGAATTTTTTCCGTGAGTTCGGGAATTTTCTTCAGCGTCACCTGAAACTTAAGCCAATCGCTGTGTGTCTGAATCGGGAAGCCCGCGCCGAAAAAGTTCGGAGGCATGTTTTTGGTGATGCCCGACCGCGCCGCGTAAATCGAATTGCCGCCGATTTCAATATGCCCGACCGTGCCGACCTGTCCGCCGAAAGTCACGTTGTCGCCGACAATCGTCGAGCCGCTGATTCCCGTCTGCGCGACAATCAAACAATTCGCGCCGATACGGCAGTTGTGCGCAATGTGAACGAGATTGTCAATCTTCGTGCCGTGCCCGATAATCGTCGAGCCCAAAGCCGCCCGGTCAATGCCGACGTGCGCGCCGATTTCCACGTCGTCTTCGACAACAACGTTGCCGACCTGCGGAATTTTCGTGTGCACGCCTTTTGAAGTGGTGAAGCCGAAGCCGTCCGCGCCGATAACCGCCGAGCTGTGAATTACGCACCGTTTGCCGATTTTGCAGAATTCGCGCACGGTTGCACTCGAATAAATCACCGTGTCCGCGCCAATCGTCGCCCGTTGCCCGATGTAAACGTGCGGATAAATTATCGCGCCCGCGTCAATTTGTGCCCCGTCGTCGACAACGGCAAAGGGCATAATCGTCACGTTTTCGGCAAGTTTAACGTCCCTGCCGATGTGCGCTTTCGGACTTATGCCGACGGGAATTTCAAGTTTCGGCGTGAACAGCTCCAGCAAAATCGCAAAAGCCGCCCGCGGATCGTCGACTTTGACGGCGGGTTTCGGGAAGTCGTCAACGTCACGCGGAATTAAAACTGCCGTCGCCCGGGACTGTTTTGCCTCGTCGATATGCGGCGGTACCGCGAAAATTAAATCGCCAGCCTGCGCAAGTTTGATGTCGGACAGCCCGCGAACAAGCGTTTGTCCGTCGCCCGAAAGTTCGCCTTTGACAAGTTCGGCCACTTCGTACAAAAGTTTTTCCATGATTGTCGCCTGCTTACTGCATCTTTTTGATGACTTCGTCGGTCACGTCAATCGCGCCGTGGAAAATCATTTTGTCTTCGGCGGCGTTGCTGATGACAACGTCGATATTTTTTTCACGCGCAATTTCTTCGAGCACAACGTCAAGGCGATTTTTTATCTGCGCCGTGTAAGCCTGATTGATGCCAATGAGTTTGCGTTGAAGGTCGGCCTGCGCTTTTTGCACGTCCGCTTCGGTCAAGTCGGGCTTGTTGGCGTATTCTTTCTCGTAGTTTTCTTGCGCTTCTTTGGCTTTGGCTTCGGCCTCGGTCATCAAAGTTTTGACACGCGGGGCTTCATCCATGACTTTGGTCACGTCAATCGCGCCGATTTTCGCGTCGCCGCAACCGGTCATGAGCACGGAGACCGCAAGCAAAGCCGTCGCCGCCAATTTTTTTATGTTCATCGTTCAATCACATCCAATCAAAGTCGTTTCATCTAATCAATTCGCCGCGGGTGGTGTGAAATTCGCGTTTCGACGGCAAACAATTTCGTTGACGTGCCGCCGAATCGAATTGTCGCGTCAATGTCGCGGGTGGTGTGAAGTTCGCGTTTCGACGGCAAACAATTTCGTTGACGTGCCGCCGAATCGAATTGTCGCGTCAATGTCGGTTCATCTCTTTAATCAGCTCGTCGGTCAAATCTCGCGTTTTGTTCGTTGCGAAAATTACCGCGCCGACGTGTTCGGGTGACTTCAGCTCGAAATTTTTCGGCGGACGTCGCAACCAAAATCGCTCTTCGTCGAAGGCTTCGCGCCTGACAAGCACAAGTCCCAGCCGATAAACCGACGCCAACATTGTCGCTTTGTGGACGATTGATTTAAAGATTTTCTGCTCAAGTTCCGCACGCTCGTCGCCGACTTGCTTGACCGCTTCCAAAAGTTCCTGCCGACGCGTCTGCCGCTGTTCAATGTCGCGAATTGCCTGATCCATGAGCTGTTGATTTCGCTCGGCAACTTCCGACTGCTTTTGTCGCGTCTGTTCGTCAACTTCCCGCTGCAAACGTTCGGCTTCGGACTTCAAGCGCGCTTCATCTGCGGCGGTCGAATCAATCACGTACTTTTCGATTTCGGCAAGCCACTCGTCGAGAAGTTTTTTCTGCGCGGCGTTGCGCTCAAATTCGACGCGTTCAAGCTGCTGGAGCAAGTCGTTAATTTGTTCCTGCGTCAAATGCAAATTGTCCGCGTTCTGCAACTTGAGTTGAATGTTCAAGTTCTCGTTGAGGAATTCGTCACGGACTTTGTCGCGCCGTTCGCGGTACTGCGGCTCGGATTTTTTGCGATACTCGTCTGCCAACAACTTTTTGCGCTGTTCAAGTTCGGCAAGCTGACTGATGACAATCTGCGCGTTTTTTTGCCAAACTGCCTCGTCGAAAACTTTTTGATTGACTTCGGGCGCAGGCGGCTTCGGAAGTTGCACGACACGCATTGCCTCGTTGAGTTCAAGACGCAACCGAAGTTCCCGCGACTGCAATTCGGCAAGTTGTTCGCCGTCGGGATGTTCGCGTTGAATTCGTTGCAAATCGATAATCCCGACACCTTGCGATTGGCGCGGAGCCGGTTTTTCGATTTTGTCTTCGACGGGCTTGACGGGAGGTTTCGCTGTTTCGTGAACGTAAAGCCCGCCGCCGATTATTGCCGCAAGTGCCGCTGCCGTCCACGCTCTCAAGTTCGCCATGTTCGCCTCCCAAAAAAAATGGCTAGTGATTAGAAATTTTCACTAATCACTAACCACTGAATAGCCGAAATCATTTCTTGCTGAGCTGGGCAATGACGTCCTGGGTGATGTCCTGTCCGCCGTAGACAACGGCCGCTTTATTGATGACAACCGCAAGACCTTTTTTGTCGGCAACGGCTTTGATTGCGACTTCGACGGACTGTTCAATCGGCGCGAGCAACTCTTCCTGCTTTTGAGCAATTCGCTGTTGGCACTGTATATAGAACTCCGCCTTTTCCTGGTCGTTCATGCCGGCAGATTTTTCCTCGAATTCTTTGCGGATTTCGTTGACCGTGGTTTCCATTTGACCTTGCAGACCTTGAACGTCGGGATGAGCCGCCATTACCTGTTGCACGTCTACAACGCCGACCGACGACGAGCTTGCCGCCGAAGCGACGTTGCCCGTTTGCGTCAAAGCGAGCGCGACCACCGAGCCGATGAAAATCACCGCAATCAAAATGCTGACAATCCTGACCTGTTTTTTCTCAAGTTTTATCATTCCACAACTCTCCTTAAAAGACGGTTGACCTTGTAACGCCGCCGATTATAACAGACGCTTTTGCCCAATGCAAACCGAAATTGCGCGGTTCAAAGAATTTTTTCAAGGATGCGTTCGATGCCCTTGTGAATGCCCGCGTCGCGAACAATCTGCAACATGCCGCGAGTGCCGGCATAAATGTCGTAGTTGAGCGGCAGTAATTTTTCGGCGGCGATTGTCAAACTCGGGCGCGTGCACTTGCTTACGTCGAAATGTGTTTCGCCCAAGCCGTTTTGCGCGGTGACGAAAATTTTCGTCACGTCGCCGAGTTTATCTTCGGGTATCCTCAAGCAGAGCAACCGAAATTTCGCGGTTCAAAGAATTTTTTCAAGTATGCGTTCGATGCCTTTGTGAATACCCGCGTCGCGAACAATCTGCAACATACCGCGTGTGCCGGCGTAGATGTCGTAGTTGAGCGGCAGTAATTTTTCGGCGGCGATTGTCAAAATCGGGCGCGTGCACTTGCTTACGTCGAAATGAGTTTCGCCCAAGCCGTTTTGCGCGGTGACGAAAATTTTCGTCACGTCGCCGAGTTTATCTTCGGGTATCCTCAAGCCCGACTTGCGCTTGTTTGCGGCGGGGTACGGACGATTCGCCTTGCCGCTTGCGGTTTTGTGTTGGAGCTGACCCGACGCAAGATAAATATTCTTCGCCATAAGCTCACCTCATTTTTGATGCAGGAAGAACGCCTTCGCCTCACGAGTCTCGAAGTCGATTTTGCTTTTTTCGCTGAGTTTGTTGCCTTCGATGACGTAAGCGACTGCCTTGCACCAATCGCGAGTCAACGGTTCGTCGAAGCCGAGGCAATACGCGAAGTCGATGATGTTGGGCAGTTCGTTGTTGTAAATTTCGTCCGAAACCGCCGCACTGAACAGCAACCAGAAAATCAAGCGGTAGAATTCGTTGAAATTTTTGTTCGCGCCGGCTTTGTTCTTCAGGTCGCGGTAGAGATTGATGATGCCTTGCTCTTCGACGATTTCGAGCGGGCTGGACTTGTCGGGGTTGAAGTTGATTTCCATGACCGAGACGAACACGTCGGAATTGTAGCGTTTGAGCTGGTTCGAGTAATAAGCTTTGTACTTCGCGCCCGTGCCGCTGAACATGAAAACGCCGCCCGAACGTCCCGAAAGGTAACGGTCAACGTCCTGGAGCATCGCCCGAAACTTGGTTAGTTTCATGTCGGTCGAGCCGGAGCCTGTGCTTTCCTGCTGTCTGACTGCCATAAGATATTCCCTCCAAAAAGTTTGAGTTTGTGACGTGCGCTTATCTTACCAGATAAAATTCATGCCTTCAAGCCGCCGAAAAAATTTTTGCGCGAAGTTTTTTCTGCTATAATGACTCAAATTTTTCACGGGAGGTTTCAAGTCATGTGTTGGAAGAAAAAACTTTTGTCGGCGGTGACGGCAGCGATGTTTTGCGTGTCGTTGACGGTCAACGTGCCGACCGTTCAAGCGTCGGGCAGCGGACTTATCGGATCCGTCGCGGGCACCCTGCTCAAAGGTGCGGCAATGCGTAGCGAAGTTCGCAAAATCGTCAAGGAAGTCAACAACACGCCCCAAGGTCAAGCCGCGATTTATCAAAAGCTGAGCGAAAAATACGGCGTCGACGAAAGCCCCGAAAACAAAGAGTTGCTCGACAAAATCATGTCGACGTTGACAAAAGGCGTCGCTGCCGTCGATCCGACAATCAACAACATGCCGTATAAATATTTCGTCGCGGCACAGGACGACTTGAACGCCGCCTGCGCAATGGCTCACGTCATGATGGTTAATCGCGGCACGTTCAAAGCTTTGCCCAACGAAGACGAAATTGCCGCAATTGTCGGGCACGAAATGGGTCACGGTCAAAAAAATCACGGCGTCAAAAGTCTCGAAAAGCAAGTCAACAATCAAATTACTTCGGGCTTGCTCGGTGCCGCGCTCGGCGGCGGAATGCTTTCGTCGAAAATTGCCGACATTGCCGTCACGCACACTTCCGCGCACAAAGACAAAAAATTCGAGAGCGAAGCCGATTCGTTGAGCATGGATTATCTGGTCAACACGCCGTACAATATCGGCGCGACGGCGGCGGTCATGCAACGGTTCGTTGAGATGTCAATCGGCAAAGAAAGTTCCAAATTGACGGCATTTTTCAGACCGAGTGATCATCCCGACAGTGCACGTCGCCGCGACGCCTGCGCGAAAAAACTTTTCGAGTACAGCGGCAAACACGCGCAGGCTAAAGACGGCGTCGTTACCGTCAACAAGAAAACTTTCATGAAGCCCGTCGCCGCAGAAAACATGTCGGGCGCGGAACGTTCGTATTTCGTTTTGGGCAATTTGGCTCGCGCTTACCACGACGGTCAAAATAAAAACGAAGCCACTGTTAAAAACGGCTCCGTTATGCTTGGTAATCAAATTATCGTCACGCCCGCGGACGGCGACGAAGACGCGCAGGTTCTTGCCGACCGCCTGAACGAGATTAAATGATTCGGAATTTCGACCGCTCACGTGAGCGGTTTTTTTGTGCGACGAATTTCAAACGTCGGCTTTCAACGCAATGAACGCGGCGATTCGTCCCGTGCGGTCAAGATTTTTCTGATGTGCGGCGCGGTAAGAAAAATACCAACCGTCATTGCAACAGGTGCATTCGCCCGCAACGTCGATGTTTTCGGCAAGCGCGCCGACTTCAAGCAACTGAACGACGTTCGCACGCCACAGGTCGAGGGAAATTTTCCCGTCGCGTTCGGTCAACAGTTCGTCGACGTTTGCGGGAAAAATTTCTTTGCATTTGCTGACAACTTCGCCGCCGACTTCGTAGCAACAAGCACCGATTGACGGCGCGATACCAATCAGGCAATTTTCGGGACGCGTGCCGAATTCGTCGGACATTTTGAGCAAAGTTTTCGCCGCAATTTTTTTGAACGTGCCGCGCCAACCGCCGTGAGCAAGTCCGATTGCGCGATTGTCAACGTCGACAAAAAAAATCGGCACGCAGTCCGCGAAACAAAGCATCAACGGCAATTCGGGCGTATCGGTTATCAGCGCGTCCGTTTCGGGAATTGAATCGGCGTAATTCGTCGAGCCGCGCCCGCGATAAAGTTCGTCGACGCGGAAAATTTTTTCGCCGTGAACTTGATTGGGCGTGACGATGTCGGCAATGTCGAAGCCGAGCGACTGCGCGAATTTTTTTCGGTTGGCGATGACATTTTCGGCTTTGTCGCCGACGTGAAGCGCAAGATTCAAACCGTCGAACGGCGCATGACTTACACCGCCTTGACGCGTCGAAACGGCGTGCGTGACAATATCGTCAGGAAATGTCGAAAATTTCCCGTGCCAAAGATTGTTTTCGGTGCGTTTCAAAAAGTAGCTCATGATTGCCTCCGTCAAAAGTTGAAATCTACTTTCTTTTGGCGGCAAAAGAAAGTAGCAAAGAAAACCGCGCCCGCGTTAATGCATCCTGCATTAATGCGACGGGCGGTTGCGGCCGTCATCCATGACGGCCTTATTTTCGGCGTCGATATGCGGTTGACGTGCGACGGTAGAATTTCGATTGCGTCACGGCAGCGACGGAATATTTTTCGCGACGGCGGAATTGTGAATAATTTCTTCGATGCGCTGGTCGAGAACGAGTTCCTGTTTGTGCAAACTTTCCGCTTCGTCAAGTGCCGCCGAAGAATTTTCCGAAATGCCGCGTGCGTACGATTGCCAAGCCATGATTGTCACGCGGGTCGATTCCTGCCGAAGTTGAGCCAAAAATTGCGCGCCCTGCGGCACGGGCACGGCGTCAAGTTCCGCCTGACGATTTTCAAGCGACGGGATAATTGCTTCGTTGATGTAATTCGTGACGTTGATGCGCTGGCTGTCGGTCATGATTCCCGACGGCGTGCGTTGCAGTGAAATAAATTCGTTTTGTTCGCCGTCGAAAACTCCGTTGTAGCGGTAGACAATTTCGGCGGTGTCGTCAATGTACGTCGCCAAATTCGTGCGCAACAGCGGGCTTACCGCGTCGAGATATTCTTTATAGTTGTCGACGCGAACGACTTTCCAATCGGAGCCGCCGAGATTGAAACTCAAGCCGGGGAATTTGAACTTGTGCCCGAAAATGTCAACTTCCTGCCCGCCGACGTTGTAGCTTTCGTTCGCCAAGTCTTTAATCGTGACTTTGAGCGTGAACGGTGCCTGCGAATAATCTTCGACGACGGTAAAACTTGCGGTCGCCTCTTCGCCGTGATGATCGACGCCGTCGAATTCCAAAAGCGACGTGTGACGAATCAAGCTGCGGTCAAGCAAAATGTCGTAGTCGATGCCCAGTTGACGGCCTTTGAGAATTTCGCCCGGCAAAGTCCACTCGCCTGTATCCAGGTACGTGTTGATGACTTTGACCGCGCCTTGACACATTTGCCGCCGAATCAGCACGTAAAAATTCTCGAACAAACTTCGTTCGCGGTCGGTGAGTTGCGTGTCGTATTTGAACAGGTCGCCCGTCAAGTCGTCGTAAGCCGCAAGCGTAATCGAATTCAAGTCGACGTGTCGGCGGAAAGTTCGTATGTCGCCCGCCTTGTACGCGTCGAACATTTCGCGCATTGCGTATTCGGGCGTTTTGGTGTACACGGAAAAATATCCGAAGATGCCCAAAAGTATCAGCCCGAAAATTGCCAGCGCGATTAAGCGTTCGCGTTGACGGCGTTTGCGACGCGCCTCAAGTCGTTTTCGCCAAGTGTAATCGTCCATGTTCAGCCTCGGAAGATTTGGCGCAACTCAACAATCGAGTCGTAATCGGCGGTGTCGCAGGTCAGCGGCGTGACGGAAACGAAACCCAAATTGACGGCGTGAATGTCGGTGCCTTCGGCGTCATCAATGTCGCAAATCGTGCCGCCGATTCGGAAGTAAGCGCGACCGTCGTGGTCTGTGCGGCTCGTGAACGCGTTGATGTAATCGCGCCGTCCAAGTCTCGTGCTCATGAATTCGGCTTTGCCCGTGCGGAAATTTTTCGGGAAGTTCACGTTGTGCAGGAACGGTTCAGTCTTGACGGTCAAAATTTTTTTCAGATATTCGACGGTGACTTGAGCCGCCGTGTCGAAGGGAATTTCGGAAGCCCTGTCCCGCGACACGGCAAGCGACGGAATGTCGTGCAGAAAACCTTCCAATGCCGCGCCGACGGTGCCCGAATACAAAACGTCCGTGGCAAGGTTCGCGCCGTCGTTGATGCCCGAAATTACCGCGTCGAATTTGCGCCCGTCGTTCATGCCTTCGAGATAAATTTTCACGCAATCGGTCGGCGTCCCGTCGAAAGCCCAAGCCTCGCAATCGAGATCGTCGACGCGTTTGTATTCAATTTCGCGCAGGACACTCAACGCGTGAGCCATACCGCTTTGCTGACGGAGCGGGGCGGCAATCGTCACGCAGTGCCCGCAATTTTTCAACGCACGAGCCAAAGCTTGAAGTCCCGCGCCTTGAATTCCGTCGTCGTTGGTCAACAAAATGTTCAAAGTGTATCACCTCAAAAAAGTTTCCGTCACAAGCCGAACAGCGCGTCGGCGAATTCTTTGGCATTGAACGGTCGCAGGTCGTCAAGCCGTTCACCGACACCAATCCACTTGACGGGGATGTTGAGCTGCTCTTTGATGCCGATAATCATGCCGCCTTTTGCCGTGCCGTCGAGTTTTGTCAAGACAATGCCCGTGATATTCGCCGTCTGCGAAAAAAGTTCGGCTTGCCGAAGCGCATTTTGCCCCGTCGTCGCGTCGAGCACAAGTAAAACTTCGTGCGGTGCGCCGGGAATGCCCTTGCCGAGTATGCGGTTGATTTTTTTGAGTTCTTCCATAAGGTTGAATTTGTTCTGCAAACGGCCGGCGGTGTCGACAAGCAACACGTCGATATTTTTCGCGACGGCACTGCGTGCGGCGTCCAATGCAACGCTTGACGGATTGGAGCCTTCGGAGTGTTTGACGAAAGCCGCGCCCGTTCGCTGTGCCCAAATTTCGAGTTGGTCAATCGCGCCCGCACGGAATGTGTCCGCCGCAGCCATCATGACGGATTTTCCTTGCGCGGAATAGTACGAAGCAAGCTTGCCGATTGTTGTCGTTTTGCCCGCGCCGTTGACGCCGATCATCAAAATCACGTGCGGCGGAGTCACGTCGACGGTTATGCCCTGCTCTTCGGTCAAAATTTCGCGAATTTGATTCGCCAGGAAAGCCTTCACGTCGGCGGGCGAATTAATTTCGGCACGACGAACGCCTTTGCGCAGTCCCGCGATAAGTTTTTCGGTCGTCTGCATACCGACATCGCTCGTTATCAAAGTTTCTTCAAGCTCGTCGAGGAGCGCGTCGTCAATCTTGGTGGAGCCGTGAAGAATTTCGTCAATCTTGTCAATGAATTTTTCGCGAGTTTTGGTCAAGCCCGCTTTGAGTCGGTCAAAGAATCCCATGCCGACACCTCCTTTGAAAATTATTTTAGCAGATAGTAAATCGTTATCGCAAGCCGTAAAAGCAATTAGGAATGCGTAATGCGTAATGCGCAATGTCGACGCTTCAATTTCGCGTTACGCATAAAAAAATCTCCGCCGTGTGGATTGTGTTACTTTCTTTTGGCGCAAAAGACCCGCTTTGAAAGCGGGAGAACAATTTGTTAATCGCCTCGTCAATCGAAGCGATAACGTTAAACAAATTGGATGCAACGTCCACGTTGCCAAAAGAAAACAGCCCGCAGGTGAAACATCCTGTTTCAACTGCGGGCGCGGCCGTCATCCGTGACGGCCTGTTTGCGCTTGACGTTTTTGCAACAAAAAAAATCTCCGCCGTATGACGGAGATTTTTGAATTCGCGGCTAAGATTTTATCTGTCGAACAGGAAGACAACTTTCATGTCGGCAAGAAATTTCGTCGCGTGATTTTCAATCAAAACGCGATTCGAGTCGGGTACCTGCAAGACGGGATTGCTGTTGAAATTTTCGACGGCTGCGGCTTTGACGACGAGCGGATTGTCGCCTGCGCGTTGCATACTGTCAATGTCGCTGGTGTAGTCCGCCATGCCCATTTCGATGATTTTGTCGATGTCGAGATTTTTGTGACCGTAAATCTTCGTGCCGTTGGAATTTTTGACGACTGGGCTCATGACGGGTTGCAACTCCATGCCGCGGCAATCGATGACCAAGCCGGTGTAGTTGCCCTTCGCCAAAGACGCGTATTCCGAAACCGTCCTGCGAACGCGACGTTGAATTTGCTCTTCGTAAGGCACGGGCGCGGCATTTGCATCCGACCAAGCTTCGCCGACAGTCACAGCTTGCAAGCCGTCAAAATTCGTCGACATGCGGGAAAGTGCAGGCTTGCTCGGATCAATTTTTACCGTCGGGACGTTCGGCGTGCTCGGCGTGAGAGTTTCTTCAATCGTCACACCCTGCGCGGTAATTTCGATTCGACGTTTGACGGGTGTTGACGGGTCGTATTGCTGAATTGACGGGTCAATGTCGTAATCCGGTTCGGGGAACGGCTCAATCGTCTCGTTGCGTTCAAGCACGGCACTTGCAAGCGAATCCTTCACGCCGAAAATCGGAACTTGCATGACGACGTAACAGGTTCCGTCGCTCAAAAATTGTTCGTCGACAACTTTCGCGCCCTTAATCGTCGCTGAAACGCGGGTTTTAATCACGTCGCGGGTCGTCAACATCTTTTCGACGGTCGTCTCGGCGTCAACTTTCACGCCGTTGACAATCTCCGCCATCTTGCGCAGGGCGTCGCTTTTGGCTGCAATTTGAGCCATGCCGCGAGCCTGTGCCGCGTTGACGGCATCTTTCGGCGCAACGCCGACGCCGCGAACGGTGATGACTTTTTGCGACCAGTTCACGCCTTCGACGTAATCGGGCGACATCGGTTTGGCGAAAACGTTTGTGCTTGCAAACAAAATCGCCGCCGCCGCAACCGCACCAAGAATCTTCGGAAGTTTCATCTCAATCACGCTCCTTTGGGAAAAAATTTAGCATTGACAAATTAAAGTCGCCTTAGCCGTCGAAAGTTTTTATCGCGGCTCAAGCAACGTTTCAATCGACACCAAAATATCATCGGGCGCAAGTTCCAAAAGTTTTTTGCCGAATTCGTCGGAGTGATCTGCCGAACTCAAAAACCAGCCCGTCAACAGCAACAGATTTTTTTTGCCGACGAAATTTTGTTGCTCCGTCGAAAAGGTTACCAACTCGAAAAGTTTGTAAGTCGCGACGAATACGCCGAAATTTTTCGCAATGCTTTCGGTGAATTTCCACGGGAAACACGTCAAGAACAGTTCGTTGACCAGGTAATTTTCCAGAAACATCGCCCGTCGCGTCAAAAAATCTTTCCGTTCGGCGGCAAGGCGATTGTAGTTTTCGGTGATTTTTGCGGCGGAAACCTGCCCGTTCGCGTCGGGGACAATGTCTAACGTCAAGGCAATTTGGTCGAGAATTGCTTTGTCGCTCGAATCTTTGTCGGCGTAGAAACTTTCAATCAGCTCAAGCATCAACCCGACGAATTTTTTCGCGTTGAAGTTGACGACTTCCAACATGTGCGGCACTTGCTCCGACAAAAAAGTTTTCGATTCGTACGCGGCGATTAATTTTTTCAGCGCGTCGAGCAAAATTTCAAGCTCCACCGCAGTTACGTCTTTTTTCGTAAACAATTCGTCAAGTCGGTCGAGGAAAAAGCCCAGCACGATTAATCTTTGGTCAAGCGTCAACTTGCGTTCCTGCAGAATTGAAATCATCGCCACTTGAATTTCAAGCATGTGTTCGGTAAAACTTTCCGTCGCGTGTACGGGCGAAATGCCGATTTTGCCGCCGTTGGAGTGGACTTTTTCCGGCACTTCGACGAACTCGAATTTTATCGGCTCATCGGTGAGCAAAATCATTTCCGCCGCAACGGGACAGGTCAACACCAGCGAACGTTCAAAAAATTTCCCGAAATCAAGCGTGCGGCGCGGGAACGACGAACACGTCACGGACAGAAAATTTTCACCGTACTTGCGTTGCAGGCGACAAAGATTATCTTCGGTCAGGAACGGACAAATTTTTTTGTCGTCGAAGGTCACGAGATATTCTTTGCGTTCTTCGTGAAAAGTCATGTGCGACAAAATTTCTTCTGCGTCAGACGGCGGCTTGATTCGTTCGTACTGCTTGTGAGTTTTCGTGTCGATGAAAATATTCCAATTCTTGCAACAGCGTGCGTTGCATTTGGAACCGTCGCACCGAAATTTGGCGACGTACTGCGGCTGAAAGTATAAATATTTCTTCATGTAAGCGCCTCCGTGAAAAATTTTACGTAAGTTTAGCACGCGCAAAAAAGTTTGTCACTTGACGGCGAAAAATTTGCACGAAAAATTTTTTGTGGTATTATACGGCGCGGGAGGGCGACCTTCATGGATAAATACTTTGTCGCGTCAATCGCCGCCGCGAAAGATGTCGGCAACAAGCGAATTCGGCACCTGTTGGAGATTTTCGGCAACGGTCAAACGATTTGGTCAGCCGACGTTGCCGACTTGAAACAAGCGGGCTTGCCGAAAAACGCCTTTGAATCTTTGGTGACGTGGCGACAAAATCATCCCGACGTGCCCGAACAACTTGCCGATTACTGTCAACGAAACGGTTTCGGCTTGTGCAGTTTCGCCGACGAAGATTATCCGCCGATTCTCAAGGAAATTTCCGTGCCGCCGATAATTTTTTACTATCGCGGGAAACTTCTTCCGCACGTCGAACGGATTGGCATTGTCGGCACACGCGAAAATACCGTTTACGGCAAAGACATCGCGTTGGCGTTGGGCAGTGACCTTGCGGCGGCGGGTTTTACCGTCGTCAGCGGCGCGGCTAAAGGCATTGACAGTTTCGCTCACCGCGGCGCACTCAAAACCGGTCGCACGGTCGCCGTTTTGGGGCAAGGACTTGCTACCCGTTGTCCGCGTGAAAAAAAAAAGTTGCTCGATCAAATCGTCGACAGCGGCGGGCTGATCATGAGCGAATTTTCTTTAAAGACCGAACCGAACGAGGGCACCTTCATCACGCGCAACCGAATTATCGCGGGACTTTGTCGCGGAGTTGTCGTCGTCGAAGCGGGCGAAAAAAGCGGCGCGCTCAATACCGGCTCTTGGGCGATTGATAACAATCGCGACGTTTTCGTCATACCCGGCAGTATCTATTGGGAAAAAAGCGCAGGTTGCAACAAACTGATTTACGAAGGCGCGAAATTGATTCGCAACGCCCGTGACATTTTGAGCGAGTACAACATCGACGTTTCCGCCGTGTCGAAAGAAACTTCGCCGACCGTCGAATTGTCCGACGTCGAATCAAAAATTTTGGCGTTGATTCCGCAAGGCGATTTCATAACCGACGACGAGATTTTGGACGCGGTCGACGACGTTGCGCCGCATGAACTGCCGCAAATTATGATTGAACTTGAGATAAAAGGTTGCATTGTCGAGGACGCGGGACGCTACACCCGCAAGTTTGGAGGTTGAACGCGTGGCAAAGAAAACTTTGTTAAAGTCGGTGATACTGGTCGAATCTTCGGCCAAAGCACGAACGTTGCGCCAATTCGTCAGCCGCAGTTACGCCGTGCTGTCCACCGAAGGCTTTCTGAAAGACTTGCCCAAAAGCCGAATCGGTGTCGACGCCGAAAACAATTACGCGCCCGACTACATAACCGTACGCGGGCAAGGTACGCTGCTTTCGCAACTCAAACGCGAAACACTCAACGCACGCCGAATTTTTTTGGCGACGAATCCCGACGCTCGCGGTGAATTTTTGGCGCGACAATGTTGCGAAATCTTCGGCGTCAATCCGAAATCTTTCTGCAGGTTGCACTTGCCCGAATTGACGCGGACGGCTTTCAAACAGGCTCTGGAATCTGCGCGACCGATTGACGAAAATTTGGCGGACGCCTTTCAAGCAAAACAAATTCTGGACAAATTCGTCAGCCACCGCATCGGCGAATATTTCGATCGGAAAATTTATCGCGGCATGAAAGTCGGCAGGTTCCGCGCAATGCTGTTGAAGTTAATCGCCCAATCGCCGACGCAAAAACTTCTGTCGCCGAAAGAAACGTTGACGCCCGAAACGTTGCAGGAACTTGCGTTCAAGGAGCTGAATTTTTCGGCGGGACGCACGCGGCTTGTCGCCCTGCAACTGTACGAAGGCGTGAAACTCGACGACGGCGACGCGGGACTTGTGACTTACCCCGACGGCGACGAAATTTCCTTGACGAGTGAAAGACGTACGCCCGAATCCGTTCGCGAATTTTTGAACGATTACCAGTTCAAACTTTACGAACTGATTTACGCGCACGTCAACGGCAAAAAATTCGGCACTTACGAGACCGACGCGCCCGACGATGCAAATTTGATGGCGGCTCTTGACGCGGCTGATGTCAAGTGGGGACAATTTTACGCGGGCGGCATTTCCAGCTTGATTAAACGCAAGTATATCGTCGCAAAAAATTCCCGATACACCGTCACCGAACTCGGTCGCCGCGTGCTTGACGCCTTGAACGGTTTCTTCGACGATGTGTTTTCCGCCGACGCGTACAATGCCGTCAACACGTTGCTTTACTCCGTCGCGGCAGGCGAAGTCAACAGACTTGCCGTTGTCGAAAGTTATTGCGCGAAGTTCAATCCCGCGTTCGAGTCGGCAATTGAGTCTTTGGGCGAAGACTCCGAGCCGATTGACGAACCCGCCGTTGAAAGTGATGTCGTCTGCGAAAAGTGCGGGCGCAAAATGATGATTCGGCACGGACGTTACGGCGTGTTTTTGGCGTGCCCCGGCTATCCCGAATGCAAAAATACGAAGCCGTTTTTTGAGCCGCTGGAACAAACTTGCCCGAAATGCGGCGCGAAACTTTTGCTCAGGTCACTGCCTCGCGGGCGAAAATTTTATTGCTGTGAACGGTCGCCCGAATGCGATTTCGTGACGTGGGACGAGCCGCAGTCGATTAAGTGTCAAACTTGCGGCGCGACGATGTTTTTGCACAAGTTTCGCGGACGTGCGCCGATGTTTTATTGCGGAAACGAAAATTGTTCGACGCGCAAAGATCACCCCGTCAACAAAATTTTGTCGGACATGCGGGAACGTGCCCGTCGCCGTCGCGAACACAAAGAGCAACTTGCCGCCAAAGCCGCAGAAAAGCAATTAGGAATTAGGAATTAGAAATTTGGAATGATTACGCGACGTTGATTCCAAAGTACAGATTCCACATTGCTCTTTGGGAGGCGACAACTTGAAAGTTCACGTTATCGGCGCGGGCTTGGCAGGCTCCGAAGCCGCTTGGCAAATCGCAAAACGCGGCGTCGAAGTCGTCTTGCACGAGATGCGTCCCAAAAAATTTTCGCCCGCGCACAAAACCGCAAATTTCGCCGAACTGGTTTGCAGTAATTCGCTCCGTGCGGCAGGTTTGAAAAATGCCGTCGGCGTGCTCAAAGAGGAAATGCGCCGTCTTGACTCCGTCATCATGTCTGCGGCGGACGCGGCGGCAATTCCCGCAGGCGGTGCTTTGGCTGTTGACCGCGCCGAATTCGGTCGCCTCGTCACCGAAAAAATTTCAAACGTCGCCGAAATTGTCACCGAAGAAGTCACCAACCTTGACGATTTTGCCGACGATATTTTGATTGTCGCGAGCGGACCGTTGACCGAAGGCGCACTTGCCGACGAAATTAAACGGCTCACGGGCGGCGACGATTTTTATTTTTACGACGCGGCGGCTCCGATTGTAACCGTCGATTCGATTGACTTCGCCAAAGCGTTCAAGGCGTCACGTTACGGCAAGGGCGACGATTCTTACGTCAACTGCCCGATGACCCGCGACGAATATTTGACTTTCCGCGCCGAATTGATTGCTGCCGAAAAAACCAAGCCGCACGATTTCGAGCGCGAAATTTTCTTCGAGGGTTGCCTGCCCGTTGAAGTTTTGGCGTCACGCGGCGAAGATACCATGCGTTTCGGGAACTTGAAACCAATCGGCTTGCGTGACCCGCGCACGGGCGAACGTCCTTATGCCGTCGTTCAGTTGCGACAGGACAATCGCGCCGCGACGCTGTACAATCTCGTCGGCTTCCAAACGCATTTGACTTGGGGCGAACAACGCCGCGTTTTCCGCATGATACCGGGACTTGAGACCGCCGAATTCGTGCGTTACGGCGTCATGCACCGCAACACGTTCATCAATTCGCCGAAACTGTTAATGCCGACATTTCAGCTGAAATCGTCGCCGAAAAATTTTTTCGCGGGACAGATCACGGGCGTCGAAGGTTACGTCGAATCTGCAGCTTCGGGACTTGTCGCGGGCATAAACGCGGCACGGCTTGCGAAAAATTTTGACGCGCTGATTTTCCCGCCGACGACCTGTCACGGAGCTTTGGCGAATTACATTACCACGGCGGACGCGAAAACTTTCCAGCCCATGAACGTGACATTCGGATTGTTGCCGCCGCTGAACGAACGTTCGCCGAAAAAATTCCGCAAAGAAAAACTTGCAACGCGTGCACTCGACGACCTGAAAACAATCGGCGATTCGTAATTCCGGCCGACATGGATGTCGGCCGTTGTTCGCGTTGCGATACAGGATGTATCGCCGCGAACACGAGCGATACGCGGTACCGACAACATTTCGGCAACGAGACGGCAACGCCCTCCGCGCAGGAGTGCCTTTTCTTTTTGCTACTTTTTCTTTGGGCAAGCAAAGAAAAAGTAGATCTCAAAAAGCAAAATTAAACTCACGACTTTGAACGGAGAATCACACATGGAATTTCACTCGACAACAATCGTAGCCGTCAAACGCGACGGCAAAGTTGCAATCGCGGGCGACGGACAAGTCACTTTCGGCAACTCGACCGTCATGAAGTCCACCGCCAAAAAAGTTCGCCGACTCTATCACGACAAAATCGTCGCGGGCTTCGCAGGCTCGGTTGCCGACGCCTTCACGCTGTTTGAAAAATTCGAGGAGAAACTCGAATCCACGCACGGACATTTGATGCGCGCCGCCGTCGCTTTGGCAAAAGATTGGCGCACCGACAAAATCTTACGCAGACTTGAGGCTCTGCTTTTGGTTGCGGACAAAGACACGATTCTTTTGCTTTCGGGCAATGGTGAAGTCATTGAACCCGACGGCGACGTTGCGGCAATCGGCTCCGGCGGCTTTTACGCTTTGGCGGCGGCACGGGCTTTGACCGCGCACACCGATTTGACCGCGTCCGAAATCGCCAAAGAGTCGCTGTCAATCGCGGCGGACATTTGCGTCTTCACGAATCAAAACATCATCGTCGAAGAACTTTAACGGAGGAACACTTTCATGGCGACAAAGAAAAAAGTTGTTACCAAAGAACTCGGCATCAACGACCAAACGCCACGCGAAATCGTCGAGGAACTCAACAAATTTATCGTCGGGCAGGACGACGCGAAAAAATCCGTCGCAATCGCCCTTCGCAACCGTTGGCGCAGTCACAAAATCCCTGACGACATGCGCGACGACGTTATCCCGAAAAATATTTTGATGATCGGCTCGACGGGCGTCGGCAAAACCGAAATCGCTCGCCGCTTGGCGAAACTCGTCAAGGCACCGTTTATTAAAGTCGAAGCGACGAAATTCACCGAAGTCGGCTACGTCGGGCGCGACGTTGAATCGATTATCCGCGACTTGGCTCAAACCGCCGTGCGCATGGTTCGCAAGCAACGCACCGAAGAAGTCAAAGAAAAAGCCGCCGCCAACGCCGTCGAACGTTTGCTTGACGTGTTGGTACCTGAGCCGAAACGTTCGCAAAATCCGCTCGGAAAACTTTTCGGCAACGCTGAGCCCGAAAATCAAACCGAAGAAGTCGAAGACACGTCAAAAAAACCCGGTCGCGAATTCGTCCGCAAACGCCTGCTTGCCGGCAAACTCGAAGATCAGGTTATCGAACTTGAAGTTGCAGACCGCGGCAAGCCAATGGTCGGCATGTTCAGCGGCTCCAGTCTCGAAGGCATGGGCGACAACCTTCAAGACATGGTCAGCAGCTTAATTCCCAAACGTATGCGCAAACGCAAAGTTACCGTTGCCACCGCCCGCAAAATTCTTGAGCAGGAAGAAGCCGAAAAACTCATCGACATGGAAGAAGTTTCCGAAACCGCCGTTGAACTTGCCGAACGCAGCGGTATCGTCTTCCTTGACGAGATTGACAAAGTCGCCGTCAAAGGCTCAAGCTCCGGACCCGACGTCAGCCGCGAAGGCGTTCAGCGCGACATTTTGCCGATTGTCGAAGGCTCAACCGTCATGACGAAGTACGGCCCCGTCAAGACAGATCACATTTTGTTTATCGCGGCGGGCGCGTTCCACACGGCAAAACCGTCGGACTTGATTCCCGAATTGCAGGGACGTTTCCCGATTCGCGTCGAATTGAAGTCGCTGGTTAAAGCGGACTTCGAGAAAATTTTGACCGAACCGCAGAACGCGCTTTTGAAGCAGTACAAGGCTTTACTGCAGACCGAAGGACTTGCGCTTGACTTCCAAACGAGCGCGATTGAACGCATTGCCGACCTTGCCGAACACGTCAACGAGCAATCCGAAGACATCGGCGCGCGCAGACTTCACACGCTGCTTGAGAAACTGCTTGAGCAAATTTCCTTCGAGGCACCCGACATGGTCAAAGACGGCAAGACCGAAGTCACAATCGACGCGGCTTATGTCGACGAACGCTTGAAGGACATCGCCAAAAATCGCGATTTGTCGCAGTTCATCCTGTAAACGGTCACGAAAAATTTCACGTTTGCAACAAAAAACCCCGCCACTGTCGACGGGGTATTTTTTTTGTGCGCGAAAGTCAATCTTCAGCGTCGGCAAAATCTTGACGCAACATCTCGTACATCTCCAGCAGTCGAACTTGCAAGATTTCTTCGGGCGTGTCGGGTCGAAACGGGTACAAACTCATGACCGCCGCGTCGTTTTCGGCGTGTGCCCGTCGCAAATCCGCAGGCATCGAAATTTCGTCGTACAGGTCGGCAAAACTCGCCGTCGGATATTTCGCCCGCACGTCAAGAATTTTTCGCGCCGTCGCCTCAACTCGCGGCTTGAAACTTTCGGGGTAGTACAGCGGCCACGGAAAGCAGTTGTAAACAATCGTCGCCGAATAACGGTAATCGTTACGCAAACGTCCCGCGACCGTTCGCATCCAAGTCATGTGCACCGAGCTTGTCAACACGCCGAAGTGAAACAATTCCGCGTTCGGAATCATGTGATTCGCGTCGCCGCAAATGACGTTGCTTGACACGTAACCAATCGGCACGTAACGGCGCAGTTCGGACGAGTGACGCGGCACCAAAATATAATCGCGTGTCGGTTGACGAATTTCTTGGAATTGCGTCGGACGGTCGGCTGATTGACGTGTCGCGGCTTTTTTGCTTGAAAGTCGAAATTCACGGACGGCTTTGACGCGTTGATACACGAGCGGCATTTTGCGCAATTCGTCGGGCGGACAGTCGACGAGCCACAGACAGTAACGCTCAATTTTGCGGATAAATTCCCGCGAGCCGACAAACGGTCGAATCCACTTTTCGGCACGCGGATTTTTTGTGATGAGTTCGTCGCGCTCTTCGGGCGTCAACAACAAATTTCCGTTGTCGGTCGGTTGACTGCCTTTGCGCATTTCGGGCACGCGGAAAAACGGCGTCGCACGCGGCTCAACGTAAATGTCGGGCGCGACAAGCAGGTAACCGTTGATGTGCGGCACTTCGATAAAATTCTGCGTCATGGTATCACCTCGGCTGAAATGTTCGCGTTGCAATCAAAAAATCCCGCCGCGAATTTGGCGACGTGCTATAATGTGCGAAATTTTTTCGACGGAGGACGTTTCATATGCAAATTGTTATTGTCGGCGCGAATTTCGGCAACAAAGGTGCGCAGTCAATGCTGTTCACGACGGTTGCCGCGCTTCGACGCAAGTATCCGGACGCGAAAATTTTCTTCGCGCACGCAAACAAATCGCCCTGCCTGAACGACGCGTTTACGTTCGACGAAATTTATTTCAACAAGTACCATTGCGAAATCACCGCGACGCAGGTCAAACTTACGACGGTTGCGCCGTGGTGTCCCGCCGAAAAAACTATTCGTGCGTTCAAGGCGGCAGATTTAATCGTCGACGTAAGCGGTTTCGCGCTCGGCAGCAAGTGGGGCGCAAACGCTTCGTTCGCTTACCTGAACATGATAAATTTTGTGCGGGCGTTGAACGTGCCGATGATTTTGATGCCGCAGTCGTTCGGCGGCTTCGAGTTCGGCGACGCTCAAAAGTTCATGGACGCGCAGATTGCCGACGTGATGACTTACCCCGAAAAAATTTTCGCCCGCGAAGTCGACGGTTACGTTCCGTTGCGCGAACGATACGGCTTGCGAAATGTTTCGTTGCACCCGGACATTGTTTTGTCGAGTGAAACGGTCAAGCCCGCCGACATTTACAAAGACCCGCCGAAAATTACCGTGCCGAAAGTTTTGGACGCTTCATGCGTTGGCGTCGTGCCAAATCTGCGCAGTTTCGACAGGGGCGGCAACACGTGGCAAGTTCTGCAAACTTTCTACGAGCTGATAAATTTCCTGCTCAAGTCGGGCAAAATCGTTTACCTGTTCCGACATTCGGTCGAGGATATCCGGCCGTGCACGTGGCTCAAGTTGCTGTTTGCCGACGACGGGCGTGTTGTCCTGTGGCAAAATGATTTCTCCTGCTTCGAGTATGACGAAGTTTGCAAGCAATTTGACTTCCTGATTGTCGGGCGATTTCACGGCGTCGTTCACGCTTACCGAAACAATGTCCCGTGCGTGCTGTTGGGCTGGGCGGTCAAATATCGCGAGCTTGCGCAACTTATGTATCAAACGCGTTACGTTTTCGACGTTGCCGCGCCCGAGGTCGACACGCGGGAAATTTTCGCGGCGATTGACGACATGTCAAACAACCTTGCGTCGAACAAAAAAATTCTTCGCGAACGGCTTGCGCAAATTCAACGGGGCAGTTCGTGCTTTTCGGCAGTTGAAGACATTTTGAACGCTTCGGGAGGTCGTGCGCAATGAATATTTCTTCCGTCACCAAAAACAATCTTTGCGTGTCGTGCGGATTGTGCGCGGGCGTTTGTCCGAAACAATGTATCGCAAGCGTGTTCGAGTCGGGCAGTTACCTGCCGACGGTCGACGAAAATTCCTGCGTGAACTGCGGGCTTTGTCACCGAGTTTGTCCCGGCAAGTCCGACGATTTCACGGCTTCGGGCGACAATATTTTTTTCGGTCATGCGATTAAATGTTTCGCGGCGCAGGTCAAAGACAAGAAACTTTTGGCGCAGTCGACGAGCGGCGGGCTTGTCACCGCGTTGACGAAGAATCTTCTGCGCGACAAAATTTATGACGCGGCTTTTTTGGTCGACACGTACAACCACGACGCCGAAACTTTCACGCGACGCTTTGACGCCGAATCCGATTTCGCCGACGTGCCCAAAAGCCGCTACGTCACGGTCAACCACAGCCGCGCCGTTCGATACATGCTTGACAATCCCGACGCGAAGTTGATTCTGGTCGGAACGAGTTGTTTTGTTCGCGGGATTTTGAACGTCATCAAGCAGTTCAAGTTGAATCGCGACAATTATTTTTTGGCGGGCTTGTTCTGCGACAAAACCATGACTTACAACGTGTGGCGTTACTTTCGACAATTCGCGGCGGCGGACAAACTTCACTTCCGCACGAAGGAGCCGAACGGTTGGCCGGGAGAGGTCGCGCTTGAAATTGACGGCAAGAAAATTTTCCTGCCGCGTCAATTTCGTATGCAGATGAAAGATTTTTTCTGCGTTGAACGGTGCCTGTACTGCCTCGACAAACTCAATCGGTTCGCGGATATTTCGTTCGGCGACAATTACGGCGACGCGCCGTTGCCCGCGCAGATGGATCGTCGTGAAGGCACAAGCACGCTGATTGTTCGCACTCAACGCGGTGAAAAAATTTTCGACGGTTACCGCGACGAATTCTTTACGCGGGAAATTTCGCCCGAAGAAATTTACAAGTCTCAACACGTCGACGTCCGAAGCAAAAATTTCGTGTTCGGCGAATACAAGTCCGCGCAGGTCGGTTACCCGATTAACGTCGTGCCGCCCGAAGTGTCTTTTGCCGTCCGCGAAAACTCAAATCTTCGCCGCGAATACGAATCGCTTTTGGTCAAGCAACGGATGAGTCGCGAAAATTTTTTCCCGAACGTTGCCGCCGAAATTTGGCGAATGATTATTTCGTAAGCTTGAATTCGTCGCACAAAAAAACCGTTCCGAATTTCGGAGCGGTAATTTTTTTTCGCGTGACGAGTTTACTTGAACAAGTTCGAGAACTTGCGAACAGTCTCGTCCTTGTTGGCAAGCACTTCGTTGTAATTGACTTTGATACCGTTGGCAAGCGCGTCTTCGGGCTTGGGCAGGTTGTACTTTTCGGGCAACGTCACGTCGCGGCGCACGGGCACGGTACCGGCTTCGGCAACCTTCTGCTGGGCTTCCTGCGATATGAGATAATCGACGAATTTTTTGGCGTTGTCCTTGTGATCGGCGTCCTTGAAAATCGCGACGGGACTGGGCACCATCAACAATTCGTTCGGATAAACCATTTTGAGCGGCGAACCTTTGTCGATTTTAACGGCGGTAATGTAATCGACGCCGAGGCAGGCGTTCAAAACACCTTCGGCGGTGTCGTCAACCACGCGACCTGAGCCTTTTGACTTCGTCGCGCCGTTGTCGTGCAGGCGAACGATGTAATCCCAACCGAATTGCTTTTCGAGCAGCGCGATACTCATAAACGCCGTGCCCGAAAGCGCGGGGTCAGCAATGCCGAACGAATTTTTATACGCCGCGTCGGTCGCAATCGTCTCCCACGAAGCGGGGTCGGTTTTGATTTTTTCGGTGTTGATGACAATGCCCAACGTGCCCAAACGCGCCGCAGTAAACGAGCCGTCGTAGTCGTCGAAAGGATTCAAAACTTCGTTGAAACCGGCGGGCGTGTACTGTTCGAGCAAGCCTTCGTTTTTCATCTGGTAAAAGTCGGGCACTTCGCTTGTCCAGATGATGTCCGCCATGAGGTGACCGCTTTGGCGTTCGGCTTCGAGTTTCGCCATGATTTTGCCCGCGCCCGCCGATTGCCAATCGACGTCGATGTCGGGATATTTGGCTTTGAAACCTTCGACGATGCCGCCGATAAGCGATTCTTTCATTGAGGTGTAAATCACGAGTTTGCTTGCGGACTTTTTGGCGTCGGGCTTGTCGGGTGCGTTTGACGGTTTGTCGGAGCCGCAAGCCGTCACGAGCATTGTCACCAACAGCAATGTCGCCGCAAAAAATTTTTTAAACATGTTCAAACCTCCTTCAGTGCGGTTTTAATTTCGCGGACGTACGCGCCGACAAATTCGGCCGCTTGAGTGCCGTGCGCCGCAAGAATTTTAATTATCGCCGAACCGACAATCGCGCCGTCGGAAATTTTCGCCATTGCCTGAGCCTGCGCGGGCGTCGAAATTCCGAAACCAATCGCACAGGGAATTTTCGTGTTCGCCCGAATCGACGCGACAATCGACGTGAGGTCGGTTTTAATTTCACTGCGCACGCCCGTCACGCCGAGACTCGACACGACGTAAACGAAACCTTCGGCTTCGCGGGCGATCATTGCAATGCGCTGTTCGGAAGTCGGCGCAATCATCGAAATCAAATCGACGCCGAATTTTCGACACGTCGACAGAAATTCGCCTTTTTCCTCGAACGGCACGTCGGGCAAAATTATTCCGTCGACGCCGAGTTTTTGACAGTTGCCGAAAAATTTTTCCGCACCGTACGAGTAAACGACATTGGCGTACGTCATGAAGACGAACGGAACTTTCACGTCGACGCGCAGGTCACGCACGAGGTCGAAAATTTTATCGGTGGTGACGCCGCCTTGAAGTGCACGTAAATTCGCCGCCTGAATCACGACGCCTTCAGCCGTCGGGTCTGAAAACGGTATGCCCAATTCGACGAGATCGGCACCGTTCGCAACTGCCGCACGAACGACTTTCGCCGTCGTTTCGAGATTCGGGTCGCCGCACGTGATAAACGGTATGAACGCCTTACCGCGGGCGAACGCGTCGGAAATTTTACTCACCCGCTTTAAAAGCGGCGGAACAACTGTCGCGATTGACGTTTCAACTGCCGCAACTGATTCGCCGCGAATTGAAATTTTACTCATGAATCGTTTCTCCTCTGTAGCGGGCGACGGACGCACAATCTTTGTCGCCGCGACCGCTCAACGTGACGACGATAATCTTGTCGCGGCTCAACGTCGGGGCAAGTTTCATTGCGTAAGCGACGGCGTGCGCAGATTCAATCGCGGGAATAATGCCTTCCGTGCGCGACAGATATTCAAAGGCGTCAACTGCCTCCGCGTCGGTTATCGGGACGTATTGAGCGCGACCGATGTCGTGAAGCCATGCGTGTTCGGGACCGATGCCGGGGTAATCCAATCCCGCCGAAATCGAATAGACGGGCGCAATTTGACCGTATTCGTCTTGGCAAAACAGCGACTTCATGCCGTGGAAAATGCCCGTGCGTCCCGTGGCAATCGTCGCGGCAGTTTCAAAGGTGTCGACGCCGCGTCCCGCCGCCTCGCAACCGATAAGTTGAACGCTTTCGTCGCCGATGAAGTGGTAAAACGTGCCGATTGAGTTCGATCCGCCGCCGCAACAGGCAATGACCGCGTCGGGCAAACGGCCTTCGCGTTCGAGCATTTGAGCTTTAATTTCGCGTGAAATGACCGCTTGAAAATCGCGCACAATCGTCGGAAACGGGTGCGGTCCCATGACCGAGCCGAGACAATAATGTGTGTCGGCAATTCGCGCAGTCCATTCGCGGAAAGTTTCGCTCACGGCGTCTTTGAGCGTGCCCGTACCGCTTTCGACGGGGACAACTTCCGCGCCGAGAAGTTTCATGCGGTAGACGTTCAAAGCTTGACGGATTGTATCTTCGACGCCCATGAACACGACGCACGACATCTTCAGCAATGCGGCGGCTGTTGCGGTTGCGACGCCGTGTTGACCCGCGCCCGTTTCGGCAATCAAACGAGTTTTGCCCATCTTTTTGGCGAGCAGAGCTTGACCGAGCACGTTGTTGATTTTGTGGGAACCGGTGTGATTCAAGTCTTCGCGCTTGAGATAAATTTTCGCGCCGCCGAGGTCGTTTGTCATCTGTTCGGCGAAGTACAAAAGCGACGGTCGTCCCGCGTAATTTTGGAACAGCGCGTCCAGTTCGCGATTAAAATCCGCGTCGTCTTTGAAACGGTTGTACGCCGCCTCAAGTTCGATAACCGCGTTCATGAGCGTTTCGGGTATGTATTGCCCGCCGTAGACGCCGAAGCGTCCGTGTTGATTCGTCATAAAAAATTCCTCCGCACAACCTTCGCGAAGGTTGCCATCTTACCAAAATCTTTGCGACCGTCGGTTTCAATGCCGCTGCTTACGTCGACGGTTGCGTTACTTTCTTTTGGCAGCAAAAGAAAGTAACCAAAGAAAACTGCGCCTGCGAACGACGCATCACGCGTCGTGCGACAGGCGGGCGGCCGTCATCCGTGACGGCCTTTTTTGGCGACGTTGCGAACGACGTTTGCGAAAGCCGTCATCTTGCCAAAATCTTTGCGACCGTCGGTTTCAATGCCGCTGCTTACGTCGACGGCGAACGGGTGCAAAAGTTCAATCGCCGCGCCAACGTTGTCGACCGTCAGTCCGCCCGCCAAAAAAAATTCGCGACCGAAGTTCGTCACCCGTCGCCAATCGAAAGTTCGACCGTCGCCCGCGCCCGCGTCAATCAAAACGAAATCCGCCGAAGTGTCCGCCAAAGTGTCGACGCGAAACGCCTTGATTATCGGCTTGTCGGTGACAGTTCGTAAACGTCGAATGTAATCTTCGCTTTCGTCGCCGTGAAGTTGAGCCGCGTCGATAATGCCCGCGTTCAAAAGTTCGCCGACCGTTTGAAAGTTTTCGTTGACGAAGACGCCGACCGCTTGAATTTTCGTCGACAGCAAGCCGCGAAGTTTTTCGGCAACGTCGACCGTAACGCGACGTTTGCTTTTCGGCGCGAAGACGAAACCGACGTATTCGGGCAACAGTTGATTCACGGCGTTAATGTCGTCGACCGTGCGCAGTCCGCAAAATTTAATTTTAGTCACGAGCCGACCTCCAATCGCTTGGTTCGCGGCGATAACGTTTGAGCGTTGGTAACGTCAATCGCGACAGTTGTTCCCCCGCTTTTAAAGCGGGTCATGAGCCGTCACCGCGCAGTTCGTCGAGCTTGGATTTTTTGTCGACGGCACGCATCAAAACTTCGCCGATTAAAACCGCGTCCGCACCGAGCGCACGAATTTTTTTCACGTCGTCGGGAGTTTGCACGCCGCTTTCCGAGACGAAAATTTTTTCGGGCGGCACGAGTTCGCGAAGTTTGGCGGCGTTGTCCATGTCGACGGAAAAATTCTTCAAGTTACGGTTGTTGACGCCGATAACACGCGCACCGCAATTCAACGCCCGCCGAATTTCGGTTTCGTCGTGAGCCTCGACCAACGCGCTCAAGCCGAGTTCGTCACACGTCGCGATAAAACTTTTCAACTGCACGTCGTCAAGAATCGCGCAGATTAACAGCACGGCGTCCGCGCCCAAAATTTTCGCCTGGTGAATCATGTACTCATCGACGACGAAATCTTTTCGCAAGCACGGAATCGAAACTTCGTCGGCAATTTCGGCGAGAAATTTGTCGTCGCCCAAAAAATATTTCGGCTCCGTCAAAACGGAAATTGCGTCCGCGCCCGCCGACTCGTAAGCTTTGGCAATGTCGACGTGCGGGAAATTTTCGGCAATTAAACCTTTCGACGGTGAAGCTTTTTTGCATTCGCAGATAAACGACAGCCACGGTTTTTTGAGCGCAGTCTCGAAGGCGAAATTTCCACGCGGCAAACTCGACGACCAATCTTTGACTTCGGCGGCGGACAGGACGGCTTTGTAACCTGCGACGCGGATTTTCGCGAATTCGGCAATTTCCTGCAGGATGTTCATGACTTCGACGCCTCGACGAATTTGTCCAACGTCGCCAAAGCTTTGCCGCTGTCGACGAGTTGAGCCGCCAATTCGACGCCCGATTTAAACGTGTCCGTCTTGCCGCCGACGTAAAGAGCCGCGCCCGCGTTGAGCAAAACCGCGTTTCGTTTGTGACCGCGTTCGCCGCTCAAAATCGCACGGGTAATAGCCGCGTTTTCGGACGGATCGCCGCCGCGCAAATCGTCACGTGTGCAACGTTCAAAGCCGAAATCTTCAGGTGTGACGACAAAATTTTTAACCCAGCCGTCGTTAATTTCGCAGATGGAAGTCGGCGCGCTCAAAGAAATTTCGTCGAGTTTATCGCGACCGTAAACGACCATGCCGCGTTTGACGCCGAGACTGATTAAAACCTGCGCGAGCGGTGCAACGAGATATTCCGCGTAGACGCCGAGAATTTGCCGCGACGGGTGACCGGGATTCGTCAACGGTCCCAAAATGTTAAAGACCGTGCGGAAGCCGAGTTCGCGACGAATTGCGCCGACGTATTTCATCGACGCGTGATATTTCTGCGCGAAGAAAAAACAAATTCCCACGTCGCGCAGAAGTTCAACGCATTTTTCGGGCGATTGATTGATGTCGACGCCGAGAGCCTCAAGACAATCCGCCGCGCCGCATTTCGACGAAGCCGCACGGTTGCCGTGTTTGGCGACTTTCATGCCGCCCGCCGCCGCGATTAAAGCCGCCGTCGTCGAAATGTTGAAGCTTTGGGAGTTGTCGCCGCCCGTGCCGACAATCTCGAACACGTCAAAGCCCGTGTCGACTTTGGTGGCATGTGCACGCATTGCCGCCGCGCAACCTGCAATTTCGTCGGTGGTTTCCGCGCCCGCGCTTTTCGTCGACAGTGCCGACAGAAACGCCGCGTTTTGCGTCGCGGAAGTTTCGCCGCTCATGATTTCGTTCATGACGGCAAAGGCCTCGTCGTAAGTCAAATCTTGCTTGTTGACGATTTTAACGATGGCGTCTTTAATCATGTTTGAAACTCCTTTACTGCTTGTGAAACTTTTGCGCCAGTTCAAGCCGCTGAAGGTTGACTGTGTTGAACAGGTAAGCCGTCAAAGCCGCGTCGTACGTGCGAAATTCTTTTTCGACGATTCGGGCGAGCAACGCGGGATGAACCTGCGCGTATGCAAACGGGAGCTGTCGAGCGTCCCGCATAAATTTTTCAAAAAACCAATTCAGCACGGCGTAACGATAGCCGATTTTTTCGCAGAA
>JAFVBP010000291.1 GCA_017479925.1 Selenomonadaceae bacterium
AGTTGCGTGTCAAGAAGCGTGCCGAAAGGTTTCGTCTCCGAACGGACTTCGCTCTTGTGTCGCTTGTACGCGGGTCGTCCGTTGCCGTCGGGCGGAAACAAAACTTTGCCCGTCGCGATAAGTTCAAGCATTTTGTCTCGCTCGAAACTCCAAACACGATTGGGATTGCACTCGTAAGTTATGCCGGTCTTCGGGTCGGTTATCGGGTAAAATAAATTCGGGCGTTGAGCCGCCGTTTTGCCGCACGTCAAGTTGTCGCGAATCCATGCGCCTCGCGGGTCGTCGTCGGGATTGGCGTAACTCTCGAAACCTTTGACGACGCCGTTCAACGTGAAAGTCGCCGCGTCCTTCGCGTAAGCAAGAACATATTCGTGGTCAATCGAAACGTTGTTGATTGCGTCGTTCGCGCCCGAACGTCGACGCCAAGTAAACTGCGCGACAAAATTTTTTTCGCCGAAGAGTTCGTCGCAGATAAGCTTGAGCGTCGCCTGTTCGTGGTCGTCAATCGAAATGAAAATTACGCCGTCATCGCTGAGGAAATGTTTCGCCACCGCAAGCCGAGCGTAAATCATTGCGCACCAGTCGGAGTGAAACCTGCCGTTGGCGTTGGTGTTGCGGAACCTGTTGCCGTCGTCGTCGACATTGCCCGCGGCGTCGTCGAAGTCGGATTCGCTCTGCTTGAAGTCGTCGCGGTAGATGAAGTCGTTGCCCGTGTTGTACGGCGGGTCGATGTAAATCAGCTTGACGCGTCCGAGATAACTCTCCGTCAAGATTTTCAGCGCGTCGAGATTGTCGCCTTCGATATAAAGATTTTGCGTCGTGTCGAATTCGCGGCTCAAGTTTCGGTCGGGGCGCAAGGTTTTTGTCGTCGAAGGGTTTGCGTCGAGTTGAGCGCGTTTCTTGCCGACGAAAGTGAATTCGTAAGATTCGCGCCCGTCGACAAGTTCGTCGCTCAAAAGTTGCCGCAGTGTGTCGAAATTGATTGCGCGGGTGAGCTTGCCGTCGATTTCGGTTTCGGTCACGCATTCGGGAAAAATTTTTGCGACGCGGTCAAGGTTTGTCATGAGCAGTCTCCTTTCAACAAAAAGACGGCCTTGAGTCAATCAAGACCGCCCGTGACTTTGTGTATTAATTGGCGAACAACGTTGTCGCGAAGTTGAATTCAGTCGGCGAACAGCGCGGTCGACAAGTAACGGTCGCCGGTGTCGGGCAACAACACTACGAAAGTTTTGCCCGCGAATTCGTCACGCTTGGCAAGTTCGACGGCAGCCGACAGAGCCGCGCCCGACGAAATGCCGACAAGCACGCCTTCCGAGCGAGCGAACATTTTGCCGAATTTGAAGGCGTCTTCGTTTTCGACGGGGACAATCGCGTCGTAAATCTTCGTGTCGAGCGTGTCGGGTACGAAGCCCGCGCCGATGCCTTGAATTTTGTGTGCGCCCGATTTGCCTTGCGACAGGACAGGCGACGTTGCAGGTTCGACGGCGACGATTTTGACTTCAGGATTATGCGCCTTCAAAAATTTTCCGACGCCCGACAGAGTTCCGCCCGTGCCGACGCCCGCGACGAAAACGTCAACGTTGCCGTCCGTGTCGCGCCAAATTTCAACGCCCGTCGTGTCGAAATGCGCTTTCGGGTTCGCGGGATTGGTGAACTGCGACGGAATGAACGCGTTCGGATTTTCGGCGGCAAGTTCTTCGGCCTTGGCGATTGCGCCTTTCATGCCGAGTTTGCCGTCCGTCAAGACGATTTCCGCGCCGTAAGCTTTGAGCAGTTGGCGACGTTCGACGCTCATGGTTTCGGGCATGGTGAAAATCGCACGGTAACCGCGAGCCGCCGCGAAACTTGCAAGCCCGATGCCCGTGTTGCCCGAAGTCGGTTCGATAATCACGGAGTCGGCTTTGAGTTTGCCGTCGCGTTCCGCCTGCTCAATCATGGCTTTGGCAATGCGATCTTTGACACTGCCGGCGGGGTTGAAATATTCGAGCTTGACGAGCAACCGCCCGTTGAAGTTGACCGCCGCCGCAAATTTTTTCGCGTCGAGCAACGGGGTATTGCCTATGAGTTCGGTGACACTTGAGTAAATCTTCATGTTATTGCCTCCCAATGTGAAACTTTTTCGGGTGAACAGTTGCCATTGTGTCACAATGCGGCGTGCTTGTAAAGAAAAAAATCGCCGCCGTTTCCGACGACGAAAAAACATTTCGCATTACGCATTACTAATTGTTTCGACGCCCATGTACGGGACGAGTGCTTTCGGGATTTTGACGGAGCCGTCCGCCTGCTGACAATTTTCGAGAATCGCGGCGACGGTGCGACCGACGGCGATACCCGACCCGTTAAGCGTGTGCACGAATTCGGGCTTTGACTTCGCGTCACGGCGGAACTTGATGTTGGCGCGGCGAGCCTGATAATCCGTGCAATTCGAGCAGGACGAAATTTCGCGATATTTATTCTGCGCGGGCATCCAAACTTCGATATCGTAAGTTTTGGCGGATGTGAAACTCATGTCGCCCGTGCACAGCAAAACGACGCGGTACGGAATTTCCAGCGTGCGCAAAACGTCTTCGGCGGCGTCAACCATGCTTTCGAGTTCAGCCCAAGAATTTTCGGGCGTGGTGAATTTAATCAGCTCCACCTTGTTGAACTGGTGCTGACGAATCAAGCCGCGGGTGTCGCGACCTGCCGCGCCCGCTTCCGCACGGAAACAAGCCGTGTAACACGCGTAATATTCGGGCAACGTCGCGGCGGACAAAATTTCGTCGCGGTGAAAATTCGTCATCGGGACTTCCGCCGTCGGCACGAGATAATAGTCGAGACCTTCGAGCTTGAACATGTCTTCGGCGAATTTGGGCAACTGACCCGTGCCGATCATGCTGTCGCGGTTGACGATATACGGCGCGAGCATTTCGGTGTAGCCGTGCTTGTTGGCGTGCAAATCCATCATGAAGTTTATGCAAGCGCGTTCAAGTCGTGCGCCCAAGCCGCGGTAAAACGTGAATCGTGCGCCCGTGACTTTGCCTGCGCGTTCAAAGTCGAAAATGTTCAGCGCGGTACCGATGTCCCAATGCGCTTTCGGCTCAAAATCGAAGGTGCGCGGCGTGCCCCAACGTCGAATTTCGGGATTTTGCGAATCGTCGACGCCGACGGGAACGGATTTATCGGGCATGTTCGGTATGTGCAACAGCAAATCGCGCAGGTTGGCTTCAATGTCGCGAAGTTCAGCGTCAAGCGCGGAAATTTTGTCGCCGAGCTTGCGGACTTCAGCTGAAATTTCCGTGGTGTCTTCGCCGGCTTTTTTGAGCGCGCCGATTTTCTTCGACGTGGCGTTTCGTTGACTTTTGAGCTGTTCGGTCTCCGTCAAAATCGCACGGCGGCGTTGCTCCAATTCGCTGAAGTTGTCGAGGCTGAGCGGGTTGTTGCGTTTCTTTAACATGGCGCGGACTTCGTCGAGATTGTCGCGCACAAATTTCATGTCGAGCAAGTTGATTACCTCCTGAAAAGTTTTACGCAGTCTAGCAGAAACGCGCCACTTTTGCAAACGAGGCGGCTTTGTGTTACAGTTACCGAAAATTTTTGCGGAGGTGCTACCATGATTGTTGAGCGCGGAACTCGCGGCACCCGCTTTAAAAGCGGGGGAACAATTTTCGCGCCGCGAGGTTGCCGACACTTAAACGTTATCGCCGCGTTTTTGCGTTGAAAAATTTTTACGGAGGTGTTGACCATGATTGTTGACCGTGGAACGCGTGGTAAACTTGCCAAATATTTCGACGTGAGCCGACCGCTGACCGTCACGCTAAAAATTGACGGGCGTGCGACTTACGATTTCTGTTGCTTCGGCGTCGACGGCGACGACAAACTGTCCGACGATCGCTACATGATTTTTTACAACCAACTGCGTGCGCCCGCGGGCGAAATTGTCGGCGAAGAAATTTCTTCGGGCATGAATTTTACCGTCAAGCTGAACGACCTGCCGTCGACGATTCAAAAACTCGTGTTCACCGCGTCAATCGACGGCGCGGGCACCATGGGCGAAATTTCCCGTCACGAACTGTCAATCGGCGACGAACTTTCGGCGACTTTCGGCGGCGGCGACTTTGAACGCGAAAAGGCAATTACGTCGCTGGAAATTTATCGCAAAAACGGCGAATGGCGTTTCAACGTGGTGGCTCGCGGCTTCAACGGCGGTTTGGACGCGTTGCTTGCGTTTTACGGCGGCGAACAATCCGACGACGACGAAACTTCGACGACTTCGACGCCTGAGCCGACGATTGAGCCTCCGACGCCGAAGAAAATTTCGCTCGAAAAGAAAATTTCCGACGGTGCGCCAAAGTTGATTTCGCTGGTCAAGCCGCTCAAAGTTCAACTCGAAAAGCGCAACCTTCAAGATGTCGTCGCACGCGTCGCGCTGATTTTGGACATTTCCGGCTCGATGTCAAGCAGTTATTCCGACGGCACAGTTCAAGAAATTGTCAACAAAATTTTGCCCGTCGCGGTGCAATTCGACGACGACGGCGAACTTGACTTTTGGTATTACGGCAGCGAATGCGAACGTCGCCCGTCCGTCAACATGCGCAATTACGAAAGTGCCGTGCCCGCCGATTGGGAAAATTTGATGAGCAAACTCGGCTACGGCAACGAGGAGCCGACCGTCATGCGCGAAGTCATTGCCGAATACGAGTCAAGCACGTTGCCCGCGTATGTCGTTTTCGTCACCGACGGCGGCATTTACACGACCGACAAAATTAAACGCCTGCTGATTGACGCGTCGTATCTGCCGATTTTTTGGCAATTCGTCGGCGTGAGCGGTTCGGGTTACGGCGTGCTTGAAAACCTCGACAACATGACGGGACGTTACGTCGACAACGCAAATTTTTTCGCGCTGGATGACTTCCGCCGCGTGCCGAACGAAGAACTTTATTCGCGGCTGTTGAACGAGTTTCCCGCGTGGCTCAAAGCTTGCAAGTCAAACGGCGTGCTTGACGGTTCCGCCAAAAGTCAACGCCCGTCGTCGACAAAATCTTTCGGCGACAAAATTAAAGGCATTTTCAACTGGTAAAACGTTTCGCGCAACAAAAAAGCAACGTGACGTTGCATCCGATTGGTGTTACCCGCGACGTTATCGTCAACCAAAAATCCCCGCCACGAACGACGGGGAAATTTTTTTGTTGAATTACTCTGCGGCAGGTTCGGGCAAACGTTTTATTTCGTGAGTGGTGCCCGACAATTTTTTCATGTCGTCGACGCCGGGCAGTTGCTTGAGTTCCGAATTCGTTCCCGACGGCAACGCGTCCGCGACTTGTGACTGCATGTAGCCCGTCGCAAGCAATTTTATCGTTTCGCCTGTCTGCTCGATAATTTTTTGCTCCGACATGCCCGCTTGTTCCAAAACCGTTTGTTGCCGCTTCAAAACCGCGTCAATTTGCTCGGCAAAAAATTTCGCTTCCGTGTCTTGGTCTTTCTCGATTTGCCGGTAATAAAGATTGAACGACGGCGTGCCTTCTTCGTACTGCGCCAAATTTTTCAGCAGTTTCGGCAGATTGGTTTCGATGTACTCGGTTTTGCGCTTTTCAATCTTGGCGATGATTTCGCCGTAATATTTATTGATGTCGCGCACGACTTCCATCTTGCCCGACGCGATAACCAACAGTCGCTGTCCTGCAAGTTTGCTGAGTTTTTCTTGCAGGGCGACAAGATGATCCGCCAGCTTCATTTGACCTTCGGCGCGTGCTTGCGTCTGCACCTGAAGATATTCAATCTGCGCGGCGCGTTCGATTTCGGCAAGCTTAACTTGGTCGCTCTTTGCGGGCGGACGTTTTTTCGACGAGCCGAATAATACAAATTTTGCAACCGTCGACGCACGTTCGACTTGACGGCTGCGGTGTTCGCCGATTTTACTTTCGGCGGCAATGTGTTCGCAGTTATCGAATAAAAGATTGTAACCCGATTCGCCGACGCAACTGCGGGCGTATTCGACAACGTCATCGACGGGATAAACTTCGTCGTCGTCGTAACGCGCAACTTCAAGCGTGCCGCCCGCCAAAAAAGTTTTCAAGTCGGTTTTCATGACGTAAACTTGTGACAAACTTGCGCCGTCTTCACGCGAAAAGTGAATCACCTCGTCGGGCGAAATGAAAATCCCGTGGTGAGAATAAAATCCGCCCATGCGATTTACGCGGATGTGATCGCCGCGTTCGGGTCTGCCGTAGTGCCAATCGGGATTGCTCATCTGTTCGCCAAACGCGTCAAGAAATTTTCGGAGATTTTGTCAAGCGCACGTTCTTTGACGAATTCGACAATCGACTTGACGGACAAATCCAAAAGCGATTCTGCCCACTTGAGCAAAAAGATTCGCTCTTCGACCTTGTCGCACGCGAAAATGATTTTCTGCAGGTTGAGCTGAAATTTTTCCGTGACGGCGAAAAGTCGACTCTCCGTCGTGAATTCGTCTTGCAGTTCGCCGCCCGCGTTGAAGGCAAAGTCTTGATAAATGCCCTTGCGTTCCTGCAGATAAAACCTGTCGACTTCGTCGCGATAATCGTGCAGGGCTTGCAAAACTTTTTCGACGACACCGAACAGATGACCCTTGAGCGCAAACTCAATCGGCGGCAAAAATTTCTGTTCAATCTCGAAACGCTTCGTGCGCCAATCTTCGTACCACGCGGTAAAAATTTCTTCGTCGACGTTGTCAGCACGACAGTCCGCAAAAAGTTTTTCGCGCAGGCTCGTCTTGAAAACCGCGTAATCGTCGCTCCAAACTTCCCACGCCTTGACGATGTTGAGTACCAAATCTTTGTGCTCGATGAAGAAATGTAAATTCGATTGCGCGTTTTGAACGATGCGAACGTAATTTTCGACGAGGAACGCAAAATCCGTGCGCGATTCGGTCTTCACGTCGACGAGTTCGCGAATCGAATGGTCGCCGCTGATGATGTCGTCAAGCCGCGTGAAGAATTTTTCCGCCTGCATCTTGAGCGAAAGAATTTGTGACTTCGATTCGTCGGTTCGCAATTCCAAACGTCGCGCCAAAAATTTTTGACGGTCGGCAAGCAAACGATTTTCGTCGGGCGTCAAGTTCGGGTTGTCCGTGTACTTTTCGCCGAGAGTCAAAGCCGCCTGCGAAAATTCGCCGATTGTCGCTGCCTGCGCGGTTTCGTAAGCCTGCAAAGCGTCCAAAAGCGCGTCGGCAAGTGCGTTCACCGCGTCGAAATATTTTATCGGTGACGCGGCAAGTTCAGCGACATTGAAACGAGCCGACAGCGGCGCACCGTCGAATTTCGGCACGAGCGCATGACTGCACGGGATAACGCAATGGTCATCGGAATTTTCCAATCGCTGAAGTTGCCGAAACGTGTCGCGTTTGCGTCATTCAACAAATTTCGGGCTTCCGCGAAGGAATCGCGACGAGAATATCTTTCGCCGTTGCCGTCAATATTTTTGGCGTAGGGAAAATATATCAAGTTCGCCCAAACGAGAGCCGTCTTGCCGTCGAAAACTTGCGGTGTCTTCGCTCAAAAAGCTTCACAGACAACAAAAGCAACGTGACGTTGCATCCAATTGGTGTGCCCCGCGACATTATCGTCAACAAAAAAGCAACGTGACGTTGCATCCAATTGGTGTGCCCCGCGACATTATCGTCAACAAAAAATCCCGCGTCGTGTGACGTGGGATTTTTTTTATATCGACGGCACGAAATTCAATCCGATTGACTCGACTTGACGCCTTCGGGCAACGGGTGACTTCACGACAAATTTTCGTTCGCCGACGCGGAAGACGATATCGCCGAAATTTTCGGGATTGGTGACGACAACGGGCGTCGTCGCGTCGAAACCTGCGCGTTCAATTTCCGCAGGGTCAAACGTCAACAGAATTTGTCCGCGCTCAATCGTGTCGCCAACTTCAACTTGCGGCTTGAAACTTTCGCCGACGAATTTGCACGTGTTCAAGCCGACGTGAATCAAAAGTTCGACGCCGCCGAAAGATTTTAAGCCGATAACGCCGGGCGACGCGAAAAATTTTACCGTGCCGTCGAAGGGCGAAAAAATTTTCCCGTCGGGATTTTCAATCGCAATGCCGCGACCTGCCGCGCCGCTCGAAAAAATTTTGTCGCGAACGTCGGCAAGTGCAATCACCGTGCCGTTGAGCGGGCTGTCAATCAATAAATCTTGCGTCATGGTCAGCACCTCCGCCGAAAACGCGTCAACCGAGTCGGTCGGTTTGTTTGGTCAACGCTTCCTGCCACACGGCTTTGAGCGGCACGGAATTTTTTTCGGCAAGACGGCGACAATCTTCGTATTCGGGCGTAATAGAAACGATTTTGCCGTCGAACGCGCTGACTTTGCATTGAACGTCGCCGAAACTCGTCGTGACTTTGGCGATTTTTCGCACTGCCTCGACGCGTCGGGAAATTTCAATCACGCGCAGACCGATCGTCGTCGTCTCCTCGAAAATAATTTTCGTGCAAAGGTCGGCATGTTCGCGGTCAACCAAAACGCTCAACATCTGCGCGGGACGATTTTTCTTCATGTAAATCGGCGTCGTCCACACGTCAAGGGCACCCGCGTTGAAAAGCCGTTCGTACAGCCAGCCGTAAATCTGCGGATTCATGTCGTCGATATTCGCTTCGAGCTTGAACAGGTGACGTTCGCGTTGCCCGCCGAATTCGCCCAGGTAGACGCGCAGGACGTTGGCAATGTCCAAGTCCCAAGTGCCCGCGCCGTAGCCGATTTTTTCGGACGTGAAGTCTTCGGGCAAGTCCGCGCTGAATTCCGCCAAAGCGTTGACGATTGCGGCACCCGTCGGCGTCGTGAGTTCTTTTTCCGCGCCGAAGTGATACGTCTTGAAAGCTTGCAACAGTTCGGCGGTCGCGGGAGCCGGAACGGGCATCAAACCGTGCGCACACTTGACGAAACCGCTGCCCGTGTTGATTCGCGACACGAAAATTTTTTCAACGTCGAGCCAATCGAGGCACAGCGCGCAACCGACAATGTCGACAATCGAATCAATCGCGCCGACTTCGTGGAAAGTGACTTCGTCGGCGGGTCGTTGGTGAACTTTGCCTTCAGCCGCCGCAATGACGCCGAAAATCGCAAGGGCACGCGCTTTGACCGTCGCTTTCAAGTCCGAGGCGTCGAGAATTTTTTTGATGTCGCCGAACGTGCGATGACTGTGATTTTTCGCGTGTTCGACGCGGTGAATTCGGCGGATGTTCGTGCCTTCGGACGCGAAACTTTTGGGCGTTTGAACGTCGACGTAAACCGCGCCGATACCGTTTTTGCTCACGTCGGAAATTTCCATGTCGAATTCGCGGGGCAATTTAAGTTTGTCGAGTTCGCCGCGCAGAAAATTTTCGGGAACGCCAAGTTGCAGGCACGCGCCAAGAAACATGTTGCCGCTGATACCCGCCGCGCAGTCCAAGTACAAAGCTTTCACGTCAATCACTCCGTTTGCGAAAAAAGTTTCGCGCAGTGTAGCAAATTCGCCTGCCGTTGTCAAAAGCAGGTGTCGCCGATAAAATTTCCCGTCACCAAACTTGAGGAGGAATTTTCATGTGCGTTTACGGTTACGCTCGCGTTTCGTCCAAAGATCAGCGCGAAGATTTGCAGATTGACGCGTTGAAAAATTTCGGCGCGGAAAAAATTTTCGTCGACAAAATCGGCGGCAAAGATTTCAATCGCCCGCAGTACCGAAAACTTTTGCGGCGACTCAAGCCCGAAGATATTTTCGTCGTCAAAAGCATTGACCGCCTCGGACGCAACTACGCGGAGATTTTGAATCAGTGGCGTGTCCTGACCAAAGACAAACGCGCCGCCGTCGTCGTTTTGGACATGCCGCTACTCGACACGCGCAGCCGAAAAGATTTCGTCGGCACGCTCATTGCCGATTTGACGTTGCAGATTATGTCCGCCTTCGCGCAGATTGAACGCGATTTTATCCGTCAACGACAAGCCGAAGGTATCGCCGCCGCCAAAGCTCGCGGTGTCAAATTCGGGCGACCGACGATTGACCGACCCGAAAATTATCCCGACGTTCGCGACGCATGGCTGTCGAAAAAAATTTCCGCACGCACGGCAGGCAAACTTTTGGGCGTCAATCATCAAACATTTTTGAAGTGGGCGCGCTCCGACATGACGACTTCCGATTGATGATTCGTCCGCCGCAACGTGACGTTCGCCGTTACCATTTCGCATTTCGCATTACGCATTAAAAAAATCCCGCACGTCGACGGGAGTTTTTCGGTTATTAAAGTAAACTTTGATTTCCAACTTAACTGCGCGCATTATATCAAGGTGAATTTCACATTGCAAGCGTTTCGACGAAA
>JAFVBP010000292.1 GCA_017479925.1 Selenomonadaceae bacterium
GGGCTGGGCTATTCACCCGTTGCCGTTGCTTACGGCAGTCGGCAACGATCGTGGGATGGGCGATTTCCACGAAGGCGGCGTCGGGTACGAGCATGTCGGTACATGGGCATGGCATTTGATTTCCATTTCCGCCAAGGCACCTAAACGCTTTGAAGAACTCAAGCTTGCGTTTAAAGAGAGGAGACCGCAATGAAAACGTACAAGTTTCGCGGCAAGCGTCTTGATAACGGCGAGATTATTTGCGGTGATTTGTCGGTAAGCAGCAGACCCGCTGTCGGCAACGGCAAAGAGTGGTTTCTTGTGGAGCCGGAATCAGTCGCTCAGTTCGTCGGCTTTGATTCTGACGGCAACGAGATTTACGAAAGCGACGAGATTGTTCAGCCGACCAATACGGCGCGGCGTTTCACGGCGGGACTTCCCTGCATGACCGTTGAGCGCAATCTTTACCACACGGATTTTGACGCGCAGGTTCAATACGGTTTGCTTGTCTCCGCCAATAAGCTGAAGGCGCATAAAACCAATATGTGGCGCGGTAAGTTGCTTTATCCGAGCAAAGAAAAAACCACAGTCACAGGCGAGCTTGAAATTCGTCGCAACGAATTAAGTCCTGATCGTTACGATTGCTTTATATGCGACAGCGGCGGTTTGCACAACGTTGATTTCGCTTCATTGGAAAGGGTGGCGGGCAAATGATGGTTTTGGAAGAATTTTTGAACCCGACGCAAAACAAGCTGTTCAAAATGCTGGGCAGGCTTTTCAAAGGCAACACGTACACAAGCAAAGACAGCTTTATTCTTGTCGAAGGCGACGTTCCCATTATGCTCGTTGCACATCTCGACACGGTTCACAGAGAGCCGGTTCGGGAGATTTGCAGGAGCAAAGGCGGCGAAATTCTGATGAGTCCGCAGGGGATTGGCGGCGATGACAGGTGCGGCGTTTACGCTCTGGTCAGCGCATATGAGATGTCTAAGAAGAAGCCGTGGTTACTGTTCACGTGTGATGAGGAAATTGGCGGCATCGGAGCGCGTCATTTCTGCACGGAACATGAGGAAGGTCGTTTGCCGAAGGGACTCGATGAATTGAAGCTTTTGGTTGAAATCGACAGACGCGGTTCAAATGACGCAGTTTACTACGATTGCGACAATTCGGCATTTGAGAAGTACATTTCGAGCAAGGGTTTCGTCACGGCTTACGGATCGTTCAGCGACATTTCACTTGTCGCACCGGAGCTTGGCGTTGCGGCGGTCAATCTTTCCAGCGGTTACTACAATCCGCACTGCTTGCACGAATATATCAATCGTCGTGAGCTTGACGAAGTGGTGAAGAAAGTTGTCGAAATCATCGGCGACGCGGCGAAAAAATCGTTCCCGAAATACCGCTATGTTGAAAAAGTTCACGAAATTCGGCAATGGGCAAGCATTAGCCTGCCGAAAATCGACACAAAAAAACTCTCCGACTACAGTGACGAAGAGTTTTTCTTTGAAACCCGCAAGAGATTGCCGAGCGAATACCACGAGCTTTACGACGAGTTGCTTGAATTCTACACAGCTGAGGAGCTTGAGAGTTATCGCGAGGATTTCGGGGACGAGGTGATTTATCAGCTTTACATTGACGAGTACGGTCCGTTCTATGCCGAATACGAAAAATGAGGTGGCGGCAATGAAGGATTTGACACTACGACAAGCCGCCGAATTATGGGTCAGCAGTTCTGTGGACGGAATCAGAACGTGCGTCATCGAAGCTTTGATGGATTATGACCCTGAAAATTGGCGCGAAATTACTTGCCCTGTTATCGGCAGTGATGTGTACGTTTACGACAAAGGCGATACCGGTGAAATTGTCGGATACGTCGAACGCTTGAAGAAATTCAAAATTCGGCTTAAGAGCGAGCGAATTTGTTACGCGAAAGCCGATGAGCTTGAAGTCCAATTCTTTGAGCCGCTCCCCATGTGGGGCACGATGTGGTCGTTCAGCGACATTCTAGACCAATATTGGCTTGAAGAGCGCGGCGGACTTGAAGAAATGTCGAAATGCGGGTTCCGTATCTTGGAGCATGACTTTTACGGTTGCTACTTCGGTATCGACGGTGCCGGCTACGACTTTTACGAACAGCATTGGATTCCGCTTTACTTGGCGCGTGGTTTGAAATGGCATAAGGAGGATGTTGAGAGATGAAAATTCCGGTTACGGACAAAAAAGCTGAAGCCGTCAGACGCATGAACTTGTTGGGCATTTACCCTGAAACAATTCAGCAATTTGACAAAGAAGGCTTCGTGAGCGTGAGCGAGCCGCCAATCGGTGCCTATTTCTGGGTGCAGGGCGAAGAGCTTGATCGGATTCGCGAATTCGAGAAAAATTACAATGCGCTTGTCTACACCGTCGTTCGCGGGCGTTATTTGGAATTCGGAACGCTCGACGCGTACCTTTACGTCAGCGACGAGAAAGAAGAGTGGGAACTCGACATTGAAAATATTCACAACAAAGAGGCGTTTGCATACGTCTACAACCATGATTATCCATGGTGTTCGGAGTTCGGCTACATCGGCATTAAGTTGACTGTCGCCGCCGGTCTCATTCGGACATGGTAACGGCAAATTAATCGGGGGTGGGCGGGTTAGTTGTTAAATTCGGTAATCCATCTCGCGAAGTTATTTGCGAACGTTTGAGTTGTTGCCGTCGTGATTCGGCGGCGCGGGACGATTTTGACTGTCGCCGTTGCGGTCGGAATTGCCGTCGTGATTGGGCGGAGGCAACGGATTGCCGTTTTCGTCCTTCGGCGGTTCGGGCGGACGATTTTGGTTGTTGCCGTCGCGGTCGGAATTTTTGTTGCCGCCGAATATTTCGCGAGCCTTGTCGAATTTGTCTTTTTGCTCGTCGAACTTCTGCTTTTGCTTGTCGAACTTGTCTTGAGCTTCTTGGACTTTGTCGAGCGCATCGGCGTTTGCCGTCGAAATGTCAGCCGAGCCGACGCCGAAGACGAACGCGCCGATAAGCAACGCCGTCAGAAACTTTTTCATGCAGGTCACTCCTTGAAATGTTTTCACGATTATATCACGCCCGCCAAAGTTTGCATTAAACGCGGCTGAAATTTTCGTTACGGCAAGCTGAAACTTCGGCAGTCAGTGCAAAATGTTCGACAGCGCGTCGTAAATTTTCAGCAACAGCCAATCCGATTGCGAACCGTCAGCCGACAAGACCAATTCGTCGCGGAACACGTCGCAACCTTGCTTTTTCCAGCGCGGAACCAGACAACGCAAGCCGTCGCCTTTCAAGCCGATAACAACTTCGCCGGGAATGTCATGCGTCATTGTGTAACGAATAAACGTGTCGTCAAACAAACTGCACTCGCGCCCGTTTTTCGCGACGTAAAAAAAATAATCTTTACGGAAAATCTGCCGCTTCGGGTGATGTTTGGTCGCCGCGTCCCAATCCCAAACTTCGATTATGCCGACGCGCAGAAGTCCGCCTTTGCCGTCAATGGCGGCGTATCGCGAAATTTTTTCCGTGTCAATGTACGTCGTTTGAGTGAGACCTACGCCGCAGTTGTGATAATTTTCCGTGTAACCCGAATGGACGAAGTAATCTTTCGCCTCGACTTTGGTCGCGAAAAAAATCGTCACGAGCATCACAATCGCCAAAAACTTTTTCATGTCAACGCCTCCCGATACAACGATTCAGATACACGACCGCGTGACCGTAAACCGCGCCGAAACTCCAACTTTGCACGGCAAGCAATTTCCCGCCGCGAAATTTTTTGACGTTGCCCGTCGTTTCGCCGCCGCGTAAATGTCCTGCGCGCTTGCCGACGAAGCGACAATCGACAGGAAAACGACCGCCGTCAGAAAAATTTTCGTCAATCCAAGCACCTCCGCAATCAAAAACGCCCGAAAACTTTCATGCTCATTGTACGAAAGATTTTCGAGCGTCGTGTAACTTCGGAAGTAACTTCACAGCGAGCTGAATTGGATGTTGTACAGGTTGCTGTAGACGCCGCCGAGTTCCAAAAGCTCCTTGTGCGTGCCGGATTCGCAAACCCGTCCGCGGTCAATGACGAAAATTTTATCCGCCGCAAAAATCGTGCTCAACCTGTGCGCGATAACAAAACTCGTGCGCCCGACCATCAAGTCATCGAGTGCCGCTTGAACGATTTTTTCAGATTCGGTGTCGAGCGCGGAAGTTGCCTCGTCGAGAATCAAAATTTGCGGATTTTTGAGCATTGCCCGCGCAATAGCCATGCGTTGACGTTGCCCGCCGCTCAAATTAAGCCCGCGTTCGCCGATTTGCGTTTGGTAACCGTCGGGCAGTTCGCGAATAAATTTGTCGGCATTGGCAGCCTTTGCCGCCGCGATAACTTCGTCGTCGGTGGCGTCAAGTCGCCCGTAACGAATATTTTCCATGACCGTCGTCGAAAACAGCAACGTTTCCTGCGGCACGATACCGATTTGTTCGCGCAGGGAGTGAACCGTCACGTCGCGGATGTCGTGATCGTCGATTGTGATTGAGCCTGCCGACACGTCGTAAAAGCGCGGAATTAAATTCGCAATCGTCGACTTGCCCGCGCCGCTGGGTCCCACGAAGGCAATCATCTGCCCCGGTGCCACGTCGAAAGTCACGTCCTCAAGCGCGTTGTGAACGCCGTCGTAGCTGAAGGTGACGCCTTCGACTTTGACGCGACCGTGAACTTTCGGCAGGACAATCGCGTCGGGCTTGTCGTTGACGGTTTCGGGCAGGTCAAGCACGGCGAAAATTCGGTCAATCGCCGCCATTGCCTTTTGAATTTTGCCGTAAATTCGCGACAGACGTTTGACGGGGTTTGCCAAGTTGACGGCGTAGGTCAAAAACGCGACGAGTGCACCCGCCGACATGATGCCGTTGACGACTTCGTAACCGCCGAACCAAACGATAAACGTCACCGCGACCGCCGCCAAAAATTCGACCGTCGGCGTCAACAAACTCGTAAGCCGCACGTTGTCCATTGTCGCCTTAAAATTGAGTTCGTTTTCGACACGGAAGCGGTCAATTTCGTAATCTTCGCGCACAAACGACTTGACGACGCGGATTGACGAAATGCTTTCCTGCAACAGCGACGTGATGTCGGCGAGTTTTTCTTGAATCACGGTGCCCGTCGATTTGATTTTCTTGCCGAAAATGCGCATTGCCGAGCCGACCAGCGGCACGGTCACGAGCGTCAACAGCGTCAACTTCCAGTCAAGGTAAAGCATCATGCCGATTGAGCCGATTAAAATCGCGCCTTCGGTGAACATGTCGATTAGGTTGTCGACCAATGCGGATTGAATTGCGTTCACGTCGTTGGTCAAAAAACTCATCGTTTCGCCCGTCTGGTGCTTGTCGAAATAAGCCATCGGCATCCGCTGAAACTTGCGAAACATGACTTCACGCACGTCGACGACGACGCGTTGCCCGATATGCGAAACCAAGTACGACTGCCAATAGTAAAAGAAGCCGCGGAAGGCGAACACCACGACGATACTCACCGAAATGACGTTGAGCATTTCCATATCGCGTTCGGCAAGCACTTTATCGATCATGTCTTTGATAATCCACGGCAGGTAAAGGTTCGCGCCCGAAGCCAAAATTATGCAGATTATCGCCAGCCCGAAAAGTCCGAGGTACGGTTTGATGTAGGCTAAAAGCCGCGTGTAATTTTTCATTTGGCGAAAAACGGCTTTTCCCAATCGTCAGGGTAGCCAAAATCTTTCGGGTCTTGGTCGCAAATTTCCAGCCGATTGTAAATCGTGTCGAGCACTTCCCAATAAGCCAATGCACGCCCTTTGTTAAAGGCGGTCGGATCTTTTTTCTCGTCGTCGACGGATTCGTAAGCGTATTCCATGACGCTGCCGATTATGTACTTCACGTCGTCCAAATCCATTTTAAGTGATTCGTTCACGGTTGTTCGCCTCTCTTTGCAAGTTCGTCGGTGTGATTGTAAATCAAAGTTCAAGCGTTGTCACCTCCCGCGACGGCAAGAATTTTTTTCGCGACGCGTGACGCCGAGCCGGGACTTCCGAGTTTGTCGCAGGCAAGTTTAAGTTTGTCGACGACACGAGTGCGATTTTCTTCGCCGCGGTAGAGCTTGAGAACTTCGGCGCAAATGTTTTCGGGCGTGACGGCGTCTTGTAAAAGTTCGGTCAAAATTCTGTCGCCCGCCAAAATGTTCGGCAGGCTGAAAAATTTTATGTCGACCAAAAGTTTCCCGATTAAGTAATTCAACGGAGCCATTTTGTACAGCACGACGCACGGCAATTTGAGCAAGGCGGCTTCCAAAACGACGGTGCCCGAAGTCGCCATTGCCGCATCGGAAATGCTCATCAAGTCGTAACGGTGCGCCGCGTTGACCAAAGTTATTTCAACCTGCGCGTCGGAAATTTTTTGCCGCAGTGAATTTTCGTCGACGCCGTCCGCTATCGGCAGGAAAAATTTCGTCGGACGCGTTGACGCCAAAAGTTTTGCCGCGTCAAGCATCGGTTGCAACAAAAGTTTTATCTCCTGTCGCCGCGAGCCGGGCATCAACAAAATCACGTGTTCGGCTTGCGTGACGTTGAAAAATTTTCGCGCTTCGACCTGCGACATTGACGGCTTGACTGTGTCGACGAGCGGGTTGCCCAGGAACGAAATTTTTGCGCCCGCCTGTTCGTACACGGGCAATTCAAACGGAAATATCGCGACGAATTCGTCCGCAATCTGCGCGCAGGTTTTGGCACGACCTTTTCGCCACGCCCAAGCCGACGGCGGGATATACGACAGAATTTTGACGCCGAATTTTTTGACGCGTTTGGCAAGCCGCCAGTTGAAGTCGGGATAATCAATCAGTACGAGCAAGTCGGGACGTTCGACGCGGATAATTTCCGTCAAATCGTCGAGCAGTCGCAAAATCCGCCGCAGATTTTTGATGACTTCGACGACGCCCATGACGTTGAAATTTTTGCAGTTGCGCACGAGTTTGACGCCTTGAGCCGCCATTAAATCCCCGCCGAAGCCGAGCAGTTCGGTTGACGGGGAAATTTTTTTGAGTTCGCGAGCCAAACTTGCACCGTGCACGTCGCCCGACACTTCGCCTGCAGAAAAAAAGATTTTCACGCTCAAAACCTCCGCACGGATTATATTTGTCGCCGAAAAATTTTTCAACGCACAAAAAAAACTCCCGACCGAAGCCGAGAGCCTTGTTAGTGGCTAGTGGCTAGTGGCTAGCGGCTAGTAAAATTCTAACCACTAATCACTGACCACTAAACACTAAACATTAACGCCGTAGTTTTTGCCGAGAGCCGCCAAGCCGCCGCTCCAGCCCGCGCCAATCGCGTTGAACTTCCACTCGCCTTTGTTGCGATAAATTTCGCCGACGACAACCGCCGTTTCAATCGAGAAATCTTCGCCGAGGTCGTAGCGGATGATCTCTTTGCCCGACATTTCGTCGACGACGCGAATGTAAGCGTTGCTGACTTGCCCGAATTTCTGCTTGCGGGCGTCCGCGTCGTAAATCGTGACGGTGAAGTCAATCTTGTCGACGTTGTCGGGCACGAGCGACAAGTCAACGCGAATTTCTTCGTCGTCGCCTTCGCCTTCGCCGGTCAAGTTGTCGCCCATGTGTTCGACGGCACCGCTCTTGTGCTTGAGGTTGTTGTAGAAAACGAAATCGTCGTCGCTGTTGACTTTGCCGTTGGCACCGAGCAAAAACGCCGCCGCGTCGAGGTCAAAATCGAAGCCGCCGTCGTATTTGTTGACGTCCCAGCCGAGACCGATGAGCAGTTTTTTCAAGCCGGGGTTGCCCTTCGTGAGATCGACTTTCTGACCCTTCTGCAAACTGATAGCCATAGATGAACCTCTCCTTTTCGTGTTGGTAATATTTGGCGGAAGATTTTCCCGCGAAACGTCGTCGGAAAAATTTCCGTTTTCTTTTGCGTTGACGAAGCTCAAAAATTCTTCGGCGGACTTTGCGTTAATCAGCGCGGCTTTGAAAGTTGCGTCGTCGAGCATCTGTTCCAGTTCGTAAGCAAACTTGACATGCCCGAGACTTCCGTCCATCGGGTAAGCGATTGTCACGAACAGCCGCGCGGGATTGTTTGCAATGTCATTCGACGGGAAATAAATTCCGTCGGGCACGGTGAGAGCCGAAATGCCGGGCGACTTCACTCCGCCGCAACAAACGGCAACAATCACGACGCCTTTGACGAATCGCAAAACTGTTCCCGTACTCGTCGAGTTTTTAAACGTGTCGGTGTACGTGCGATATTCTTCGCCAAAAAAAATTTCCGTGAAGTTTTCCGCGTCGTCAATAGAGTCGCCCGCGTTCATAAGGTCAATCAGCCGCGACAAAACTTCGTCGTGGTCTTTGACGGCGGAATTGACTTCGACGCACGCGGTCTTCAACCAGTAAGCAACGCTCATGACTTAATCCTTTCGACCGATTGTCCAACGCAAACCCCAATCGAAGGCACGATCCATTTGCTCCGAATCGTCGAAGAACTCAACGACTTTTTCGACGCTGAACGTGCCGCCGACGTTTTCAAGCAGGGCAATCGCGCAGGTTCGCTTGCGTGAGCCGTATTCGTCCATGCGCACAATCAATTCGGGGCTGCCGGGGCAGTTGACGGTCACGACGCCTTTGGCTTCTTCCCAGTCGGCGGCACCTTCGTAAATGAACGTGTAAACCAAAATTCGGCGAATCCTGTCGACGAATCTGCCGTTGACGCGAATCGTTTCGCCCGCCGCGACCGCACCCGTTCTGTCGTCGCCGTCGAGCGCAATGTACGGTGGATAATCGAGTTCGCCGAAATGGTTGCCCAAAGCTTGAATCGCGCCGATGTTGCCGTCTTTGAGTTCAAACAAGCACGCCAAGTCCAAATCAATCGCACGGCTTGTGAAGCGACCGAAAAATCCCGACTTCTGCGGCGGCTGACTCCAATTCAAATTGATGACAATTTCGCCGAGCGTCGCGCCTTTTTTGACGAGGCTGACTTTCTGTCCCTTGCGCAATTCGACTTTTTTCGGTTGAGGCGGCTCTTCGCGGCGGCTGTCGATTGAACGTTCGCGACCCATGTTGATGCCTTGCGAACGGCGACCCGAACGATTCATGTCAATTTTCGGCTTCGGCGGTTCGGGCGGCGGTGCAGGCTGCGTGTCTTTGACTTCGATGCCGAAATTGTTGCACAGGGCGGCAAGTCCGCCGCTGAACCCTGCGCCCGTCGCGTTGAATTTCCAGCTGCCTTTGTAACGGTAGACTTCGCCGAGGACAATCGCGTTTTCGACGGTGAAATTTTCCAGCGGGAAAGTTGCAATTTCCGAACGCGTGCCGAAAATTTTCAACACCGCGCCGCGAAGCATACCGAAATTTTGTCGACGGCTTTCCGCGTCGTAAATCGTCGCCGTCAAAGAAATTTTTTCGACGTGCCGCGGAATTTTCGCAAGGTCAATTTCCAATGCGTCGCCGCTCAAAATAACCGCGCCCGAATTGTGGCGTGCGTTGCCGTAGAAAACAAAATCTTCGTCGCCCGCAACTTTGCCGTTCGCGCCCGTCAAAAAAGCCGCCGTGTCAATCTCCAGCGCGGTCGTCGGTCGGTCAAACTTGATTATCAGGTTGTTTTCGCTGAGCGGGATTTTCTGCCCTTTGCCGAGTTGCATCGTGTCACCCCCAAATCATCTGTCACCCAAATATTTTACTCCACAAAGAGCCGGAACTGTCGTTGCTGTCAGGTTTACTTTTAGGTTTGCCGACGGGACCGATATCCATTTTAACTTTATCGCCATCATAACCGATACGCCGCTCTGAAGAAAAACTGCTGTACAATTCTAACGCAGAAACTTCCATGGTTTTATCTTTGCCGAAAAGAATTTCGCCGAAACAAAGCGTGTACGAAAAATAATTATTGCTTGTGCTCGCGGCAGGAATTTCTATAACTTGTTTTCCATTGGTGATTCGCACAAAGACGCCGTATTTTTTGAAAGAACCCAAACCATTTTCCAGCGCGGAATAGGAACTGACGGCGACGGAGGCAATGTTTGGGTGCCACTTAATCAAAATTTTTTCCATCTCGCCCGGAGCCTTGATGTCGCCGCCGTGCTGAACTGCGCCTTCGGGCGTGGATAAAACTTCATCCTCGTTTGCCGCGCCGACGTAAATCAACTTCCCGTCACGATAGCGCACCAACGCTTTCAAATCGTAATCCTTGCCTTCTGCAGTCCAGCCGTTTTCTATGATTATAGGGGTATCGTCGCTCTTTTTTGTCAGGGAAATTTTTTCGCCCTTCTTCAGCGAAATTTTTTCCGCTTTTTGTTCCATGACCTTCTTTTTAGGTTCGGGTGGCGGTTCAGTTTTCGGCGGTTCGGGCGGCGGCGGTGCAGATTGCGTGTCTTTGACTTCGATGCCGAAATTGTTGCACAGGGCGGCAAGTCCGCCGCTGAACCCTGCGCCCGTCGCGTTGAATTTCCAGCTGCCTTTGTAACGGTAGACTTCGCCGAGGACAATCGCGTTTTCGACGGTAAAATTCTCCAGCGGGAAAGTTGCAATTTCCGAACGCGTGCCGAAAATTTTCAACACCGCGCCGCGAAGCATACCGAAATTTTGTCGACGGCTGTCCGCGTCGTAAATCGTCGCCGTCAAAGAAATTTTTTCGACGTGCCGCGGAATTTTCGCAAGGTCAATCTCCAACGCGTCGCCGCTCAAAATAACCGCGCCGGAATTGTGGCGTGCGTTGCCGTAGAAAACAAAATCTTCGTCGCCCGCAACTTTGCCGTTCGCGCCCGTCAAAAAAGCCGCCGTGTCAATTTCAAGCGCGGTCGTCGGTCGCTCAAACTTGATGACCAGGTTGTTTTCGTTGAGCGGGATTTTCTGACCTTTGCCGAGTTGCATCGTCTCACCCCCGATTTTTGTCGCGATAATACGTCATGAACACAAACAAATTTGCAATCAACGCGGCGTGTTGACTCGCCGAAAATTCGCGGCGGACAATTTCGTACAGCTCCTCGCGGCTCAAATTTTCGAGTGCGCCGAGCATTCCCGCGACTTGCATTTTAACAAAAAAATTCGTCACGTCAAAGCGGTAATTCGGCTTTTGCGCGAAGAATTTACTTTCGTCCATGAAGTCGTCAAGGTACGCCAAACCTTTGACGAGCGGATCGAGCCAAAATTTCACTTCGTCGGCGGGCGACCGTTGAATTCGCGACCAAGACGTTTTTCGTTCGCGGTGTATGTAAAGCGGCGTCGGCACACGCAAAAAATTTTTCGCCGCGCAGGTGACTTTGAACGACCAAAGCACGTCTTCGGCGATTGTCACACGCGGGAAAAAAATTTTGTTCGCGACGAGTAAATCACGCCGCACGAATTTTGCCCACGGTGCCCAACCGTAGCCCGTCCGCAGAAATTTTTCGACGCGTTCGCCAATGTCGAAAGTTTCAAGCGTCGGGCTTTCGACGGGCGCGGAATTTTTGTCCAACGCCGTGACGGTGAGATTTTGAAAATTTTCGTCGCTAATGTAACCGCATTCCGTGTAGACGACATCCGCGTCAAAATTTTCCGCCGTGTTCCAGAAAGTTTCAAGCGCGTTATTGACGAGCAAGTCGTCGTTGTCGACGAACAAAACATATTTGCCGTGCGAATTTTCAAGCCCGACATTTCGCGGCACGGAAGGATTTCCCGTGTTGGTCGGCAGTGAAATGACTTTCAACCGCCCGTCACGCGCACGAAAATTTTCGGCGATGGTCAAACTTGCGTCCGTCGAAGCGTCGTCGACAACGAGCAATTCAAAATCGCTGAACGTTTGCGCCAAAATCGATTCGAGGCAGTCGGGCAAATATTTTTCCGCGTTGTACACGGGCACGATAACCGAAATTTTCATGACCGCTCACCGCGATAAATATTCGTCATGACGAGCAAATACGAAATCAGCGCGCTGTGGTCGCCGCTTGACTTGGACAGCTCATCCATGAAAATTTTGTAAACTTCATGCCGGTCGAGTTGCTTGAACGCCTTTGCCATGAAGTCAAATTGTATATTCGCGAAAAAATTCAGCACGTACAGGCGCAAATTGTTCGGTCGGTTGAACAGTTCGATATCGTCCATGAATTCGTTGAGGTTGTCGACACCGTGAATCAGCGGGCTGAGCCAAAATTTTATTTCGTCGTCGAGCGGGCGTTTTCTTTCCGTCATCGAAATTTCGTTCGTGCGGTGAACGTAAATAGGCGTCGGAACGCGCAAGAATTTTTTTGCCGTGCAAACAACTTTGAACGTCCAAACGAGATCTTCGGAAATTCGCATTTCGGGGAACTTTATATCGTTATCGACGAGGAAATCGCGGCGCAAAAATTTTTCCCACGGCGGCATACCGAAAGCCAAGTTGAGATATTTGTCAACGCGTGCGGTAAGGTCGTCAGTTTCAAGCGTCGGCGTATCGGCGGCAAACTTCGGCGGGTTCCAAAAATTTTCGTTGACTTCGTCGGGCACAAGTTCAGCGTCGCAGGTAAAGCCGCGTTCCGTGTAAACGACATCTGCTTGAAAAGTTTCCGCGAAGTCGTGAAGCGTTTCGAGCGCATTGTCGACAAGCAGGTCGTCGGCGTCCATAAAAAAAACGTATTTGCCGCGTGCGAAATCCAAACCAACATTTCGGGGAACCGCGCCCGAGCCTGTGTTTTCTTCGAGCGAAATAATCTTCATGCGTCCGCCGAAACGTTCAAGATAACTTTCGGCAACGGTCAAACTTGCGTCCGTCGAAGCGTCGTCGACAACGATAACTTCAAAGTCCGTCAACGTTTGAATCAAAATCGATTCAAGGCACACGGGCAAATATTTTTCCGCATTGTACACGGGCACAATCACCGACACTGCGGGCGAAAATTTTTCCATGACGGCAACCTCAAGCTTTGGTGATGCGTTTAATTTCTTGCCAAATGTCGCGTGCCTGTTCAAAAAGTTTCGGAGCGGTGGTGCGCAATGTCGCGTTGTTCATCGTTCGTCCGAGCCACTTCGTCGCGCTGTCGTAGTCTTTGAGCAGGAAGTAAATCGCGGCGCAAAGATACGTTGCCATGTCGTCCGAAATGCCGTTAATCGGCCAGCGTTCATTGTCGAGCGCGACTGCAAAATCTTCGGCTGCCTGCTCCATGAATTCGCGTTCACGGTCGGGCAAACCTTCGCAACGACACAACCACGCCGCGTTCAAATTCAAAATCGCTTGTCGACCTTTGGATTGATCGGTCAGTTCCGAAAACAAAATCGCCAGCTCAAAGAAACTCAACCCGTCTTCAGATGTGCGTTCTTCGACAAACGGCAACTTCATGTCGTTTTGCTTCAAGAATTCGCGCAGACTTTCTTTGGTTTTGTTCGGAATGACGCCCGAAAATTTTTTCTCTTCGGCGGCGAAACCGCAATGTTCACAGGCAAAAATCGTGTACAGATACGGGTTGAAGTCCTTGTAGTGCACGCAGTAATCCAAATCGCGTTTCTCGACGTTGAGACGCGCTTTCGGCTTGATGACGCGGGAATTTTTTTCGCAAATCGGGCAACGTTTCTGCAAAACGACGGTAAATTTTTCCGCAGGAGAACGAGCGGCTTCGGCAGCTTTGGCGGCTTCTTCTGCGGCAATTTTTTCATCTTCGATTTTGTTAATGTGCCCGCGCAGGAATTTCAGCTTGTCCGCGATTGACGAAAGATTCGGTTGCGCAGATTGAGCGGGCTTCGGCTGTGACGGTTGCGGCGGCGGTTGCTGTGACTGCGTCGGCTTCGGCGTCGGCGGTTGTGACGGTTGCGGCGTCGATTGCTGCTGTGGCGCGACGGCGTTAGGGTACATGTGTTTGAGCTTGCCGCCTATCGACGTGAACTTTGTAGGCTCGACGGTCGGTTTGCCGCCCTTTTTGACGATCTCGAAAATTTCTTTGCAGATGTCGGGGTCGCGCAACAGTTGCAGGAATTCGGCTTTGGTCATGTGTATCACCTCAAAAAAAATCAAGATACTTCGACGGAAGATTTTCTTCACGCCGTCGAAATATCCTGTCGACAAAAATATTTATTCATTTCAGCAGTTCGTTGCGATAAAGATTGTTCATCACAAGCAGGTACGAAATCAGCGCGGGTTGAGAACTGCCCGCCGCTTTGAACTCGTGCAGAAAAATTTCGTA
>JAFVBP010000293.1 GCA_017479925.1 Selenomonadaceae bacterium
AACGCTTACCGCGACACCGACGAACCGCAACCGTCAATCGAAGCGACGCCGCACGTCAGTCAAAAACACGCGGCAACAAGTCCGCAATGTCAATCGTTATCGGCATGAAGTACAATCCGCCGCTGAACTGCAATTTGGAATTTGAAATTTGGAATGTGGAATGAGCACGGCGCACAACGCTTACCGCGACACCGACGAACCGCAACCGTCAATCGAAGCGACGCCGCACGTCAGTCAAAAACACGCGGCAACAAGTCCGCAATGTCAATCGTTATCGGCATGAAGTACAATCCGCCGCTCGAAGTCTTGACGAAATCGATAACTTTTTTCGCGAAGTCGACGTTCCAAGCCATGGTCGGCGCGAAATCACGCGGGAAAACGGCTTTGTCCTTGCGCTCCCAATAGCCGCGACTGCGATTGCTCAACACGGGCGACACACCCCAATAAACTTCGTGCCCGTCAAGCAAGTCCGCGTACATTTCAAGAAACCGCATGTCGAAGAACGGCTGCGTGAAAAATCCGACGGCACCGGCTTGAGCTTTGCGCTCCACGCGATAAAGTTCGTCGCGAATGCCGCTGCGATATTGGTCGACGCCCGCATAAACTTTCACGTCAGGCAACTCGTCGCGGAACTTGCGAATCACGTCAATCGTCTCGGTCGGGTAAACCGTGCGCGTCAAATCTTTCGGCGGGTCGCCCGCGATAATCAAAACTTCCTTGATGCCGCGATTGATGAAGTCGTCGCGCATTGGGAGCGGCTTTGCAAGGTCGATGTCCATTGCGCGAACGTGCGGTATCGTCGCAAGTTTCGGTTGCGTGAATTCGGCTGCCTGCCACGGACGAAGCGCAAAACTCATCAAGTCGGGTATGTTGACGCACTCCACCTGCGGATATTTTTTGATAACGTCAACGTCCGCACGAAGCGAAGACTCGTCACGCGGAATAATCTCGACGGCAATTCTGCCCATTTGGAACGCCTCCTTAAAAACAATTTCGACGCGTATTCTAGCAGTCACGCAAATTTTTGGCAAACTAAAAGCAACGTGACGTTATCGCAAAGCCGTTGCAAACCTGTCGACGGGCGCATTGCAGTTACCGACAACTTTAAGTCCGAACAAAATTTAACCGCCACGCAATTTGTGGCATTTTTTTTAACGAACGTGTAACGCATCCCGAAATCGAACATATAAGGGACAGAAAAACAAAATCAAACAGTAAAGGAGATCAGTACCATGACGAACAAAAAAATCAACCTCAACGAAATCTTGAGCGACGAGCAATTCGACACCGTGTCGGGCGGTTCAATCAACGAAGTTTCTTCCGATTCGCAGAAGCTCTTCAAACTCGACATCATCGACGACAAATTCAACAAAATCAGCACGACATTCAGCTGGGGCAAAATCACCGGCATGGTCGAATACTGCTTTAGAAGAGTCGGCGTCCGGTGTGTGACGAAACCTTTCACTGCCAACGAATACTACTGCAGAGGTCACAAAATCAGTCGCGGCGACGCCCTGCTTATCGCTCAGAATTACGCCGAAAAAAACGGCTTGATCCATGAAAACTGATTCTCAACGAACGAAAGGAGACCGGTACAATGAAAAACGCAAAAATCAACCTCAACGAAATCTTGAGCGACGAGCAACTCGACACCGTGTCGGGCGGTAATGAAAGCGAACTCAGTGCAATTGCCGACGCTTTGAAAATGACCGACGGATTAAGCCCGATGGACTGGTATGGTTCTTTCAGCAACGAGCACAAAATCAACAAGCGTTTGAATACCGAATTCGGAATTCAAATAACGTCAAAAGGAGACGTTCCGCACACCTACCTTAAGGACGGCAAAAAGTTGACGCACCTGGAAGTTATGGGCATTATCCGCAAGAAATACCCGTACAAAAACATCATGGACGACATCCTCGGCACCGGCTGAGGCGTGAGCGACAAAAAACCCTTCGACAACACACGGTCGAAGGGTTTTCGTTTTGACCAAGTCACAAGTTCGCGCCGATATTGAACGCCGCGTCGCCGAATTCGGATCGCTCAACCATTGAACGCGTGCCGCTGCCCGTCGCCAAAACTTTGCCGACAGATTGCCAATTCATGTAGCGGACAAGCGTCTCGTAATGGTTGTCGAGTGCTTCCATAGTCCAATCGGCAGAATTCCACGCCGTCGCAAGCAGTAAAGATTTCTTGTTGTTGAGGCGCGTCGTTCGCGAATAAAATCTGTCGACGACCGTTTTCAACTGCGCGGACATGCCGAAATAATACAGCGGCGTCACCAATACAAGCAGGTCGGCCTCCAACATTTTTGGCATCAATTTCGTTTGAATCGCGTCGTTGAAAATGCAATCGCCGTCCATGCCGCAAGTGTCACAGCCGCGGCACGGGTGAGTTTCTTCGTTAGCCGCGTCGAAGATAAAAATTTCGTGCCCGCGACTTTTCGCACCGTCGACGAAACGTTGAGCCAGGTAGCGCGAAGTCGATTGCTCTTCCGAATGCGGGCTGCTGTTAATCACGACAATTTTCATGTGGCTGCCTCCCGAAACCTGCGCGGAAACTTCGTTTTTGGGCGAATCCGTCGCCGCCGTACCGCAACCGCTCAAGTAAAGCGTGAGCGTGCCGAGTCCGACGACTTTAACAAAATCGCGTCTGTTCATAAAATGTCAGCCTTTCACCGATTGAACTTATCAACGCGTACGAATGCGCCGACAAGTTACGGCTGTCGAAATATTACGGGATGCTCCGGTTGTTCCGCCGCTTTTAAAGCGGCCGTCTGTCCATGTCAACCGCCGTAAACTTCGCGAGCCATCGGGAAGGTTGCCCAAGCTTTCGGCCAGCCCGCGTAAAAGCCGAGTTGCGTGATGATCTCAACCATTTCGTCGCGGGTGACGCCGTTCGCCTTCGCCGCCGCAAGATGATGTTTAAGCGCGTCCGTGAAAATGCCCGCGCCTACCAACGTCGAAACGGTGACGATACTGCGCGAATGCACGGACAAAATCGCGTTGCGGCTCCACACTTCGCCGAACAAAATATCGTCGTTGTAGCGTGCGAATTCGGGCGCGAAGTCACCCAAAGCTTTGCGACCGGCGTTCTGCTCAATTTTCTTGCCGAGGTTGTCGAAGGTGCCCGCCGCGTCGTCGCCGTAAACTTCCTTCGCCATCGGGAAGACCGCCCAAGCTTTCGGCCAGCCCGCGTAGAAACCGAGTTGCGTGACAATCTCAACCATTTCGTCGCGGGTGACGCCGTTTTTCTTCGCGGTTTGAATGTGATATTTGAGCGCGTCCGTGATGACGCCGCTGCCGACGAGCGCGCAAATCGTGACAATGCTCCTGTCGTGCAAGCTCAAAATGTCGTTGCGGCTCCACACTTCGCCGAACAAAATATCGTCGTTGTAGCGAGCGAATTCGGGCGCGAAGTCACCGAGTGCGTCGCGTCCCGCCGTCTGCACGATTTTAACCGCCTTCGTGTTGTTCACAGTTGCCGCCTCCGTAAAAGAACTCGTCGAAATAAACATTGCCGCCGCGAGAGTTGTCGCCAAAAATTTTTTCGCGTTCATGCAACCACCTCGACGAAAGATTATCACGTCAAGCCGACTTCAAGTCAAGGCGCGTGAGTGTTACTTTTCTTTTGGCGCAAAAGAAAAGTAACCAAAAGAAAACACCCGCAGGTGATACATCCTGTATCAACTGCGGGCGGCCGTCATCCATGACGGCCGGATTGTCGGCGTTTGTGTTCGCGCAAAAAAAATCCCGCCGATTGTCGACGGGCAGGAAAGTTTTTCGTTCGAGATGACTTTGCGATGAGGTTGTTTGCGATTTACTGAGCGTAGTTGACACGCGGGAAGTAGTCCCAACGAAGTCTCCAACCGGCGTTCCAGTCGTATTTTATGTTGGGGATTTTGTCCATGTTCGGCGCAACGTTTCTGTCGATGGTGGTGTACCAAGATTTTTCACCGTGCGCGGGAACGATGAAGTCGCCTTTGGAATCGACGTTGATTGTGAAACTGCCGCTGAGGAAAACATATTTGCCGTTGTCATTATGATAGATGTCCATTGCTTTGACGTCGACGCCCCAAAACTGCAACGGGCGGTCTTCGTTGTTGATGAACTTCAGCTCCAAGTCAATCGTGTCATTTTCGGGGTGAAGTACGATGCTTTGGACGATGACATCGGCGTCGAAAGCGTGCGCGACCTGTGGCGTGGCGGCGAACATTGCGACGAACATCACCGCCGCGAACGACAACGCGAATAAAATTTTCTTCATGGTTACCAACCTCCTTCGACGGGAAGTCTACTGCGCCGCGTCGACAAGGGCAACAATCACTTTTGACGTTTAGACTGCAGTTTTCGTTCGCAACGTTGCAGCAAAGCCGCGACGTTCACGACAAAAAAAATTCCGGTCGCGGAACTGCAATTAGGAATTGATTGGCATCGTCATTACGCATTGCGCATTAAGCATTACGCATTAACAAAAATTCCCGCCGATTGTCGACGGGATAATTTTATCTGACGGGAGGTCATTTACTCAACGGGCACGACAGAGAATTTCGCCGCGCCAATCGCTTATCGTCGGTGCGTCGCAATCGGGCACGTAATTTGTGCGCAAGGGCCAAACGACATCTTCGACGTAAGTGTCGGCGGGAATCAAGCACGGTTCGATTTTGAGCGTGATATCTTCGCCGTGAAACAACGGTCGTCCGTCTGCGGCGAAAATTTTCAGGTACGCAAGTTTGAGCGTGTGAACTTCAACGTCGCGTTCGCCCAAGTTCGTCAACCGCGTGTAAAGCTTGATTGTCTTGTCGGCAACGTCAAACGAAGTTGCGATAAGTTTCACGTCAATTTTCGGTTTTATGTCTATGACGTTGCGACGAACACAATCATTGCGCGTTGACGGAAAGTTTTCGTTCGCCGCCTTGAACAACGGGGGGGGGGTCATAACACAACCTCCTTCGCAATCGGTCGACGAAATTTTATCGCGTCATGCAACCGAATTCAACGAACAGTTTTCGCGTGTGAAGTGCAGTTTTCGTTCAGCGGACAACGTAAGAAATTTTGCCGTTCCAATCGATTGTCGTGTTGCCCTTGTGATCGGGCAGATAATCGGTCTGCAAAACCCAAACGACCTCTTCGACGGAACTGCCGGCTTTGACCAAACAAGGCTCAATCGTCAGCGAAACGTTTTCGCCGTCGAAAAGAATTTCGCCCGTGTCTCCATTGGCAAGTTTCAGATACGCGAGATTGAGCGCGTCAACTTCGGCGTCTTGGTCGCCCGAATTCGTCAGCGTCGAGTAAAGCGTGAGCGTCTTGTTGACGGAATCGAACGTGACGCCCGTGAATTGAACTGTGACATTAGGCGCGGCGTAAGTGACGGTCGTCGCGACGAACATAATCACCGCGAACGCAAGCATTGAGAAAAATTTTTTCATGACGTAACCTCCTCGAAAAGTTTACGCGAGCCGTGTCCATTGACCTGAAGATTGATCTGCGGCGAAAATTTCACCGCCCGCGAATCTGAAAGCCGAGCCGACATTGCCGACAACCGGCCGCTTTAAAAGCGGCGGAACAGCTGGTGTCACCCGCAACATTTTTGCAAACATTCACGCGAGCCGTGTCCATTGACCTGAAGATTGATCTGCGGCAAAAATTTCACCGCCCGCGAATCTGAACGCAGAACCGACATTGCCGACAACCGCGACTTGAGAGCCGTCCGACGTTTGGATAAAAACGCCGTCCGCGGTGATTGCCGTCGCGGTAAGTTGACTGATCGAAGTAGTCGCAAGGTTGACCGTGTCGCCCGCTTGAGCGTCGTTAATCACGTCCGAGCCGCAACCGTTGCCCGTGACAAAAACGTCAACGCCCGCGCCGCCGAACAAAACGTCGTTGCCGTATGCGCCGCCCCAAAGTTGACTGCCGCCGTCGCCCGCGTGAATTTCGTTGTCGGCAAAATTCGCGCCGTGAAGAACTTCGGCCTCACCGAAACCGCGTCCGTCGACAAGTCCCGCCGTGCTTGTGAAATAAGCGCGTTCAAGCGGGTTGCCGACGAAGTCCGCCACGGTAACAATTTTGTCTTTGGCGTCGCGAATAATCACCTGTCCCGCGGAAGTCGAAATTGTCATGTCGTTTGACGTGACGGAATCCGCCGAGACGCCCAAAAGTCCGATGCCCGCGTCGACGTTGATTTGACTGCCAGAAGTCAAGCCGCTGATAATTTCTTCGCCGCCCGTGTAGCCGAAAAGTTCGGGATTGACGCCGTTGCCCAAAGCGACTTGCGTGCCCAAACTTTGCTTGCACAGGTAGCGCAGGAACATGTAACCGGCGGGATAAGCTTCGCTCGTGCCCGTGCCTTCGGTGAACGGCAGTGCATTTGCAAGTTTCGTCGTCGGGGATTCTGCCAACTCCAAAATCGTGTCGGTGTTCAAACCGTCGTAATCGTCAAGACCGTGAACGAGTTCGGCGACGCCTTCGGTGAAAAATTCGGGCATACCTTCCTTGATGATACCGTTCGCCTGCATGACGGCATGAATCAGTTCGTGCGCGATTGTGCGGTCGAAATAATTTTGGTCGCTGCTGCCGCGAACGGAAGTGTTGCCGTTGGGGTCGGCACTGTCCATTTTCGCGTACATTGGCATGTTGATTTCGATCTCAATGTCGGTCGCGGGCAGATAATTGTCGCTGTTCGGGTCGTAAGCGGTCGGCCCCGTCATTGCCTGATAATCGCCGTTAATTCCGAAGACGATATGCAAATTCTTGCCGTTGAAGTCAAGCCCGAACGAATCGTAAGCGAGTTTGAGACCTTCGGTAGCCCAAAAGTTCTCGAAACCTTTCATCATGGTGATAATGCCCGCGACGGCTTCTTGACCCGTGACGCCGTATTCGTAATCGTAATCGTAATAAGTTTGCCACGGTTGCAGGTAAATGTTTTGCGCACGAGCCGTGTCGTAGTAGCCGCCGAAGTAATCGTAAGGCGCGGTGTCGTCGTCGCGAACTTCCAAAACGCTTGACGGGTACACCAGCGAAAACGCGAAAGTTTGACCGTCGTTGCCCGTGTACGTGTGATAAGTTATCGTCGAGGCGGGATAAGCAACCTGCGTGAGCAACGCGCCTTCGGGCACGATGTCTTGAGCGTTTTTGATTAGACCGTTGCCCGCGTTGTAGCCGCTGACCGCGCCCGTGTCGGCGGTGTAATCGTAATCCGCGCCCAAAACGATGCCGCAGTTTTGCAACAGGCTTTGACGTGCGCCCGCAGTGTTGGTGACCGTCGCCATGTCGTAGACGAAATTGTCAACCGCGTCGCGCAGGCTTGAAAAGTGCGAAACTGTTTTGACCGCGTGATCTAAAATCGCGACGCCGTCGGTCGTCATGTCGTAAGCGTAGAGCTTCAGGACGTTCATGAAATTTGTCATTGTGGCGGTTGATGTGGACATTTAATCATCTCCTTCGAGTGTTG
>JAFVBP010000294.1 GCA_017479925.1 Selenomonadaceae bacterium
CCGCGACGTTCGGCAAAGTTTTCAGCGCGGGAAGTTCGCCCGACTCAAATTCGCGTTTGGCAAGCTGAACCGTCTGCGAATAATCGGCGGGATAAATTTTTTCCGTGCGCAATGCAAAAATTTCGCCGCCCGCGACGCTTTGGACGACTTCGGCGATCATCTGCGCGTTGCCGACAATTTCACTGCCGTCAAGCATGAGCGACGCGCCCGACACGGCGTCAACCTGCGCGGGAAAATTCGTGTTGCCGACGCGGCTGAAGTACACGATTAAAATTTTGCCGTCGAGATTCAAACGTTCGCCGCTCAAAATTTCTGCGCGATTGACTTTGACCGTGTGAAACCACCTGTCGACGTAGGGCAGCCCGAAAATTGCCGCGACCGCAAGTACGAATGCCGTCATTGCCGACGCGTAAAAAATTTTCCCGTGCACGTAACGGCTCGCGTGAATCAAAATGTGCACGAACAGCGCGACCGTCGAAAAAATTGCCGCCGTCAAGTGCAGTGACCGCCAGTTGATTTCCGTCGACGCGGGGAAAAAGTTCGCCAAAGCCGCGCCCGATACCGTCAACACGACGATTCCGACCGCGAACAGAATTATCGTCGCGTGATTGACGATTCGTCGCCGATTGAATTGTCCGCGCAGAAAGTTGCGGTAAAAATTTCGATTCATGACGTTGTGCGCGACGACGCCGACGACGAAAATTATTCCCGCCGCTTCGTGCACGGTTGCCGACATGAAATTGCTTGCCAGCCCGACGAAAAACAAAATCAACAGCGCAACGTCGACAAATTTTTTCGCGCTCATGTTAAATCACCTCGACCGCCATGATAACAAAAAAAAGTCGCTTTAAAAGCGACGGAACAGTTGGCGTGCCCCGAAATCGCACGACGACTTCAAGGTTATCGCCGCGTTCGTATTGCTTTGCTCACGGGTGCCGGTCTTCACTGACGAACGTGCGTCAATCCGCGACAGCTTTGCCAATCTTGTCGAGCAGGAAAATTTCAACGTCGCAACCTGCCTCGCGTGCGCCGCGTGCGAATTCCTCAACCAAAGCCGACGTGTTGCCCGTCGTAAGCGCGGAAAAATTTTTTGCTCATGTTAAAGCCTCCAATTTGTAATTTGCACTCTGTGATATAATAGCAGAAAATTTTTCGTTGACCGGTACGCACAACTTTGTTGGGAGCGAATCACATGGAACGTTACCTTGGCGACGAAGTTTCTTACCGCATGTTGAAACCGGAGGTGGAGTCATGAATTTCTTTTCGACCGAAAATAAATCTCTGCACGCGGAGTATGAACAATTGCAACGTCAACAACGCGCAACCGAATTGCAACTTTATTCGATTGACCGCGACGCATGCACGTGCAAAATCAAAACTTAAGACTTTTCGCTTGAAAGATGTACCTGCGTGGATTTTTAGCGGCGACACAAGCCTTGCAAGCACATGTATCGATTGGCGACTGAGCTGGGAATTTTTTCTGTCGACACGGAAAAAATTTCCGACAAGCCGAAGAAATCGTCGCCGCCGCGCAAAAAAATTTGGGTGCCCGAACCCGAATACGATTTTGATCTTTACGCGACTGTGCCGAAAGATTTTGTCGTCATCGATTTCGAGACCGCAAATTATAATTTCGATTTGGTTTGTCAAATGGGCATTGCCGTTGTCGAAAACAATTCGGTTATCGCGACGGAAAGTTTTTTGATTCGCCCGCCGTACAAAAAATTTACCAACACGGAAATTCACGGCATAACTTTTGCCGACGTGAAAAAATCTCCGACCTTTGAGGAGCTGTGGCCGCAGATAAAAAATTTCGTCGAAGGCAAAACTCTCGCCGCGTACAATTTATTTTTCGACTGGACTTGCTTGAACGCGACGCTGTATCGCTACAAAATCCCGGATCCGAATTTCATCGCGTTTGATATTTTGGAAAACGTTCGCGAATATGATTATCAAAGTTACGGCGCGTTGGGACTGGAAGATCACAAGCTGGTTACCGTCGCGAAAAAATTGGGGCTTGCTCACGACGCGCATAATGCCGCAAGTGACGCGCTTGTCGCCGCGCAGATTCAAATTTACATATCGGAAACTTTCCCCGACGAAGAAACGCTGATTTACGTGCCGACAATCGACGCCGCAGTTGACGCCGCAATTAGAAATAAAATTCCGTCCGAATTCGTCAGAAAAGATTTCAGCGAACTGTTCAAAGACGGAATTTATTATTACGAACTGTATGAAGATACTTTCGCCGCGCTGGAAAAATTGGCCGCGCTGGAGAACAATGCCGTGTTTTATAAATTCTGCGGAAGATTTTACGAAGAGCAGGGACAACTTTCACGCGCTTTGAATCTTTATCGGCAGGCTTTTGATATTGACCCGAAATCGGGCGTCAAGACGCGAATGCAAAAAGTGGAACGCCTGTTAAAGGCAACGTCGACGATTTAAAATCTTTTCACGTTGGCTTCGCTGAGCAACGTCAAATAAGCTTCGTAACGTTCGCGACCGCTTTAAAAGCGGCGGAACAATTGGTGTCGCCCGCGACCGATCAGTTGCCTCTGCTTGTAACCTCAGCCAACAGCGTCAAATAACAATCGTAACGTTCGCGCAGTATGTCGCCGCGCTCGACCGCCGCTTTGACGCCGCAATCGGGTTCGTGGCTGTGACTGCAACCGTTGATGAATTTGCACGCCGACGCGAAAGTTGCAAACTCCTTGAAACAGTGCCACAGATTTTTTTTGTCGATGCCGGCTTCCGTCAAGTCAACCGCGCTGAAACCGGGCGTGTCGACCAGAAATCCGCCGCCGAATTCAATCAGCTCGGCGACGCGTGTGGTGTGTTTGCCGCGAAGAATTTTTTCGCTGACGGAGCCGACTTTGAGCTTGAGACGTTTGTCGACGGCGTTCAAAAGTGACGACTTGCCGACGCCGCTCGCGCCCGCGAAAACGGTTACGCCCATCGACAAAATTTTTCGCAGTTCGTCAATGCCCGTGCCCGTCACCGCCGACATGCGCAGGATTTTGTACAGCGGCTCGTACTCCGACAGAAAATTTTCCGACGGCGCAAGATCGATTTTATTCACGCAGATGATTATTTCGCCGACAGCCGACTTTTCCGCAAGCGCGATAAATCGGTTCAACAGCAACGGGTGAAGTTTCGGCGCGTCGACGGCGAACGTCAAAATCACGCGGTCAACGTTGGCTATCTGCGGGCGAATCAAAACATTGCGGCGCGACTGAACGGATTCAATCACGCCGCTTTTGTCTTTGAGCCGCGACACTTCGACGAAATCACCGACATAAACCGCGCTGCCGATTTTTTTGTCGCGTTTGAGCAAGCCGCGCAGTTTGCACGGAAGAATTTCGCCGCCGACGTTGACGAAAAAAAAGCTGTTGTAAAATTTGATGACGCGTCCAATTTCGATCATTTATCGTCCTTTCGGCAAATTTTTAATAATCCAGTCTTTGACACCTTGCAAGTCGTCTGTTATCCAATTTAAATCATAAGTTATTTCCGAACTTTGGATTTGTTTAATGATATGAATAATTCCCACCAGAATAAAAAATCCTATCATCCAATCCCTAATTCCAAATAATACATCTCCTATAACTATTAGTATTGAGATAACTGCCGGTACAATAAACGTATAAATTACAGTACGGCGAACCGTAAAGTTTCCTGCGTGTCTGCGTTGAATACTTGTTGCTATACAATCAAAAATTATAACGACGATTAACATTATTAAAGGAATGTCTGCCTCGCCAATCCCCAACTTTTCAGCAAAAGAGTTGTTACGAATTGCTTTTTCGCATTTGTCGATTTTGTCTTCGTAAACGGCTTTGGTTTCTTCGTCAAGATTTTTCCCGTCAAAGTCAAGATATTTTTGGAAGTCGTCTCGCGCTTTTTCGAAGTCGGGAGGAGTCAAATTGAAATACGTTTCTGCGCGCCATTTATAAGCTTCCGCGTGAGTTGCATCTATTTCAATGGCGGTTGTAAGATCTTTTACTGCCGCCTGATAATCTTTCAGCTCATATTTGGCACGACCTCGAGCGGTGAAAACAAAATCTTCGACAAAGCCCAAACGAACAGCCTCGTCGTATTTGCCGATTCCACCTTGCCAAGTGGACAGATTTTTTTCGGTCAGACGACTTTCGACCTCACCCAACCAAAAGTAAGCCTCGCCCTTGATTACATCTCTCGCGGCTTCATTATCATGGGGAGCAATCATATATACTGGATGTTCTTCGTCCTTATCATTAAGCTCATCAATATGGAGCTGCACAACAAGATCATCCGCTATAATGGCACGATTAAATGCATCTTTTGCTTTATCATAGTCTTTCTTGTTGAAATACATTTTCCCGGCCGTCATAAAATCTTTCATTGCCTTGTCATACTTCTCTTCGTAGGTTGTCAATGTAAAAGGACGAATCTGATGAATCTGCTCAGCCATACGCTCAGATACACTGCCTGCATTCCTCTTCAAGGACGAGAACAGACTTTCATTTGCTTCTTCATTTTTCTCTTGGACTTCGATTTCTTTCTTTTTAGATTCGTCAAGCGCAATGTTCCATTCTTCATGTTGCCCTTTTTCATTGTAAATCTTAGCGCGATTGTAATAAAAGAGAGGCTCATTCGGGTCAAGATTGATCGCTGTGTTCAATTCCGAAATTGCTTCTTTATAATTTTCGATTTTGAATTCACTGTAAGCCACTCCAAGATTATTATGGTATAGGGCGGTGTTTGGCTCAATCGCAATAGCCGACTGGCATTCAGTAATTGCCGCTTCATAGTTTTTGGATTCCAAATAAGCTGCTCCGAGATTACTGTGGTATCCGGCGGTGTTTGGCTCAATCGCAATAGCCGCGTTGAATTCCTTAATCGCTTCGTCGTATTTTTTCTCGTTGTAATATTTTTCGCCTTGAACGTTGTGTTTGTCAGCTTCCTCGTTTGCGAAGGCGGTTTGCGTCGACGAAAACACCAACGTCAACGCAATAATAATCGCCGTCAAGCATGAGACAAGATTTTTTCGCGACATGAGCATTCCTCCGCTTCAAAAGTTGCCGATAAGAGTTCAATCGCGGGAAATTATAGCAACAACTTTCACGGCACGCAAGGCGCAAAAAAAATGCGCGACATTGAGTTGTCACGCATTCGGGTTGAAGTTCAACGCTGTTTTTGTTGGTCACCTTCGCGGCTCGGCACGTCAACGGGAATTTCGGGAAATTCTGATTCACGCGGCGTTTCCGTCGACTGCGGCTGACGGTCGGGTTCAGGTTCGCGAACGGGTTCCGGTTCAGGTGGAGTTTCGGGCTTCGGTTCCGCACGTTTGGCGACGACAAGGTCAACGCTTGAGCCGAGTTCGACTTCCGCGTCAGGCGACGGATATTGAGCGATAATCGTGCCTTCAGCCTGCGTCGATTCCTGCGACGTGACGGAGCCGACGTAAAGTCCGCGCCCTTCAATGCCGTCGCGTGCCACGTCGAGACTTGCATTTTCGACGTTCGGGACGCGTGTGACTTTCTGCGTGACTTCGACGGTTTCAACTTTCGGTTCGCCGCGAGAAACGACAAGGTCAATCACCTGCCCGCGATTAATTTTCGTGCCCATGGTCGGGTCGTGCGACAAAACCGTACCCGGTTCCGACGGCGAATCCTTTTCGTACACGGAGCCGAGATTTAAGCCGAGTTTTTGAATTCGTTCGGTCGCGGCGGATTTCGTCAAACCTGCAAGGTCGGGCATGTCAATCGCTTCGCCGCCTTTGCTGACGTAAATCGTGACGAGTCGGTCACTTTTGACGGTTTTGCCGACATCGGGGTCCTGCGACACGACTTGACCCGCAGGAACGTTTCCGTCGTAAGTTTCGGCGACGTTTACGCGAAGTTTGCCGTCCTCCAAAATCTGTCGGGCAAGCGCGAGTTGTTTGCCTTTGACATCGGGCACGGTAACGGTCTCTTCGGAATTCCAAACTTTGCCGACGGCAGCGAAAATGCCGACGCCGAAGCCCATCATCAGCACGAAAATCATCGACACCATAAAGATTTTCGACTTGTAAAACGGTCGCGATTCGGTTTCGGTTTCGGAAGAATTTTCTTCGGGCTGAGTTTGTGCGCCCAAACCTTGACGAACGGCGCGGCGTGACGGCAATTCCGTTCGCGGCAAAACTTTCGTTGCATCGGGGTCGTTTTTGTTCGTGACGCTCAAAGCCGCTTCGACGTTTGCAAGTTCCTGCACCAACTCGAAACTCGACGGGCGAATTTCGGGACTTTTGCTCATCGTGCGACAAACAATCGCCTCAAGCATCGGCGGAATTTGCGGACGATAGCGGCTTGGCGAAATTGGTTCTTCCTCGACGTGCTTCATTGCGATTTGTACGGGATTGTCGCCCGTGAACGGCAATTTGTTCGTCAACATTTCGTAAAGCACAACGCCGAGCGAATACACATCCGATTTCGGAGTTATCGCGCCGCCGCGTGCCTGTTCGGGCGAAAAGTAATGCACCGAGCCGATAACCGAGCCGCCGTAAGTCAACGTCGATTCCGTCACCGCACGGGCAATACCGAAGTCGGTAATTTTCGCGTGCCCGTCGTCGGTCATCAAGACGTTGTGCGGCTTTATGTCGCAGTGAACGATATTGTTCGCGTGTGCGTGCGTCAAACCTTGCGCAATGTCTTTGGCAATGGCGACGGCAGTCAACATGTCGAGCGGTCCGTCGTCTTGGATTTTCTTTTTGAGCGTGGAGCCTTGCACGTACTCCATAACGATATAATGATCATTGCCCGCGACGCCGACATCGAAAATGCTGACAATGTTCGGGTGACTTAAACGCGCCGCAGATTTCGCTTCGCGGTGAAAACGTTCGATAAACTCAACGTCTGACCGATAAGCTTCGTGCAAAATTTTTATCGCCACAGGACGAGCCAAAAGCCTGTCGTGCGCTTTGTAGACTTCGGCCATGCCGCCGGAGCCGATTTTTTCTTCGAGTTCGTAACGCCCGCCCAAGACGCGTTGAATCATGATTCTCGCCCCTCCTTCGCGAAATTAGTCAATGCCGACGACGATAACCGAAACGTTGTCTTTGCCGCCCGCGTCAAGTGCTGCGTTAATCAGTTCGTCCGCGGGATTGCGTGCGGTCTGCAAAATCCGGGCGATTGTCGCATCGTCAACCATGTTCGTCAAGCCGTCCGTGCACAATAAAAAAACGTCGTTCAGTCGCACGGTGAAATTAGCCGCGTCGATTTGAACTTCGGGCATTGCACCGACCGCCTGCGTCAAAACATTTTTCATCGGGTGAACGCGGGCTTCTTCTTCGGTGAGTTCGCCGCGCCGCACGAGACTTTCAACGTACGAGTGATCTTCGGTTATCTGTTTGAGGACGCCGTCACGCAAGCGGTAAAGCCGACTGTCGCCGACGTGCGCGAAATAAGCTTTGTCGCCGTCGAGGTAAAGAATCGTCGCCGTCGTGCCCATGCCGCGATAATCTTCATTTTGTCGGGACAAATTCCAAATTTCGTGATTGGCGCGGGCAACGGCTTTGACCAAAGTCACTTCGTTCCACGGCGCAGGCGTCGTCGTCAAGAAATTTTTTACGGCTTCGACGAGCATTGAGCTGGCAACTTCGCCCGCCGAGGCACCGCCCATGCCGTCAGCGACAACAAAAGTTTCCGGCTCTATGACAATCAGCGAATCTTCGTTGTTTCGGCGAACTTTGCCGACGTGCGTCGCTTGAAATACCTTCGACAAGATTTGTCACCTCTTCATGAAACTGCCGCATAAACTTTGACTGATTGTAGCAAAACATGATTTTCCAGTCAATATTCAGGTTGAGTCGTTCAACAAAAATCGCCGTCAATCCGACAAACGAAAATAGGCCGACACGGATGTCGGCCGCACCCGCAGTTGATACAGGATGTCTCACCTGTGGGCTGTTTTCTTTTGGCAACGTGGACGTTGCATCCAATTGGTTTGGCGTTGTCACTTCGATTGGCGAGGCGGTCAAACAAATTGTTCCCCCGCTTTCAAAGCGGGTCTTTCCACGCGGAAAGAAAGTAACACAACACCTCAGTCAACCCAGCCTGCGCGTATCGTCGTGAAGAACATGTCGACGGAGCCTCCGTCGTCTAGGTACTTGTAAATCTTGCGCTTGAGTTCGGGCACGTCGAAGGAACTGTATTCGACAAAGTTCAAATTGAACGGCGGTTTACTTTGGTCATTCGGGTCAACGTAAACGACTTCATAAGCGCGGTCGCCGATTTTGAGCGGGTCGATCGGCTTTTCGTTTGGATTGGTCAGACGCGTTGAACCGTTTGGCAGTGATTTCGTCAAGATGTTGCCGTTGTAGTCGACGATGATGTAGTTGTCCGTGTTGTTCGCGTTGTTGTTGACTTTCATGTAAAAATTCGTGTCGGATTTGATATACTTGACCTCGCCGTCGACGGTGACTTTGCGATATTGGGCGATAAGTTGAGTCTTGCCGACGGCAGCGTCGTAGTCTTTTTTGAACATGAAATAGTTGAGTTTGTCCGCGTCGCCAAGTTCCAATTTCAATTTGGCGTCAGTGTAATTGTTTTTGTAAGTACTGTCCCACAAGCTTTTATCGACGTACCAGGTGTCGCCGTACTTATTTTTGTTATCCGGCGTTGCAATGAAAACGTCCGCCGAAGTGTCTGTTGATCCCGAAGCGGGAATGTTTTCGTCGAGGATTCGCACGCTGCGGTTGTAATCGGCAGGCTCGTTCTCGGATATCTTCTTCAGGTCGTAGATGTTGACGTGAACGCGTTCGTCGTTGCGTCTGGCTTTGACGTAAGGCAACTTCGTCTTGTCGACATAGCGCGTCTGCCCGTCGACAATGACAGGGACGTATTTGTCGTCCTTTTCGGCGACGTTCGGGTCGGTGTCGGTCTCTTTCAGCTCGGAAGTCGGAACGTAGAACACGCCCGTCATGCGCCCGTCGGGTAAAGTGACCGCCGAAATTTGCGACTCGTAAAGCCCGCTGAACTGCGCGTATTTTTCCAACGTGTACATGGCGGAGAGTTTGGCGGCGGTTGCTGAGTAATAATCTTCACGCGTCGTACAAGCGGCAAAGTCGCTCTTGCTGAAACTGACCACGGGATATTTCGGCACCGGAAGTTCTCCGTAAACGGAAAGGTTGCCGCCATCGTCTGAAGTCATTGTTGCTTGCGGGTGACGGAGGTCGAGTTGCTCACGCGTGAACAAATTGCTCTGCGCGACGTAAATCGTATTGCCGTAGCCGTCGACGCCCTTGGTGAAATTGCCCCTGAAAGATGTCGGCTCGTGGAAACCGTCGTTGTACATGAAGGAATTGCCGTTAATCATGTCCTCTTCGGTGACCGAGGCAAGAAAACATTTCGCGATTATAAAGCCCGTCCAGTCGTGATTGTTGCCGTTTATGACGACGGGGCTGTTCGGGAAAAACATAATCGCGTTCAAGTCGGCGTTCAAGTTCACGACGACGGGTTGCGAATGCCGAATCAGCACGCCGTTTGAGTCTGTGGCGTAGTCGATGTGTTCCGGCCCCGTATAAAAGATGCAGTACGGGCGATAGATGTAATTGTTGCCGCTTTTGGCGGTGTTGTCGGCGTTGAAGTTGAGCGTAATTTGTCGGACGGAATTATAACTTTTGTGATTGGGTTTGCCGATGTAAGTTAAATCCTGAATCGGGTCGCTTTCGATGCGCACCCAAAGCATATTGTTCGTCGGGTCGGTTGTGCGCGTCGGAAAAGCTTCGTCAAATTCCGCGTTGAACAGAATTCGCTTGTCCGCGCCGTTCGTCGCCGACCAACCTTCGGTGAATTCGTAGCTTTGACCTGTGACGGCTTGACCGAGATCCCAGTCCGACGTGAACTTCTTGAGAATTTCGGCGCGAAAGTCAATGTTTATCGAATCAACTTGGTTGGCACTGAAAAACTTGCGGCCGTTCGCCGAAGTTTTTATTCCGCTGCTGAGCTCGTTTTGGGTTCGGTCTTGCGTGAGGACGGTTACGCTTTCCGTGCGATAAACTTTGTCGTCGGTGTATTTGATGCCTTTGATCTTGGAGTCTCCGTCGCCCGCCTGGTAGTGATTCCACTTGCCCTCGTAATAAAAGCCGTCGGTGCCTTTGTACTTGTTTTGATATTCCCAGTTGTCCATGACTTTGGTGCGTTCCAATTTCCACATTGCCGAAAGCAAGTCGGAATCGTGCGGCTCAAGCAGAACGACGGCTTTGACTGTGGCGTTCATGCCTTCAAACCAGCCGGGCAGAAAGAAATGCCGAATCTTTTCGGTAAGCGTGACGACGTAGTAAAGTTGACCGTACTTGTCGTTTTTGCCGTCGACGATTTTGTACTTGAGATCGATTGTGCCCGTGACGGCGTTGTCGGCTTCGTTTTTGAAGAGACCCCAACCGTCGGTCGTGCCGGCGAGTTTCCAGTTGTCGGCGGAAGATACAGCAAGCGCGGTTTTCGCCAAATTTTTGTTCATGTATTCTTCGACGTGGTTGCGCCCGTGCATGAGCAAATCCCTGCCGCGAGTATCGTTCGGGTCGTTGACATTTCGGTAATTGACCAGCGTGCCGAAATTTTGACTGTCGATTTTTTCGTAGTCGTCGAAGTCTTTCGGAAGGTTGTTGCCCGCCAGCGAATCAACGTAATACTGAATGCCCAAGGCGTCTTCGCTGTTGTCTTGAATTGCTTGTGCGCCCGCCAAGGCTGCCGCATCCGCCGCGTTTTGGAGCCGCGACACGTTCAGATAATACCAGCCCAGGTCGAACGCAAGCCCGACGAACAGCATGATGATTGGAATCATCAACGCGAACAGAACCAGCATTTGACCGCGTTGCTTTATTCGGGCGAAGAATTTTCGGTAACGCATGGCGACTCACTCCCTTCGCGAAACATAGAGCAGTTTTGATTTAAGTATATCACGGCGGGAAATTTTTTCAACGTCGCGAATAATTTCCGAATCAACTTGTGGAGGTTTTCGACATGCAAAACAAAATCATCGTCGCGGGTATCGGTCCCGGCAGCGTCGAATTTATCACGCCTGCCGCGCTCAAACAAATTCGTGCGGCAAAATTTCTTGTCGGCGGTCGGCGTGCGCTGAAAGATTTTTCGTCAGCTGAACAGGTAACCTGCGCGATAACGGGCGATTTGGACGCGGCGTTAAATTTCGTGCGCGAAAAAATTTCCGTCGACAACGTCTGCGTCATGGTAAGCGGCGACCCCGGTTATTACTCGATGCTTGACTTGTTGCGGAAAAATTTCCCGCCGTCGACAATCGAAGTCATACCGTCAATCAGCGCAATGCAGTTGGCGTTCGCACGAATTTCACTGCCGTGGCACGCGGCGACTTTGGCAAGTTTTCACGGTCGACAACCGACGCGGGACGTTTTGACGTTCGCGCCCGAAAAAATTTTGGGGCTGTTGACCGACGCCGAATTCAATTCCGCCACAATCTCGAAACTGCTCGTCGACGAATTCAACTGGCCGCGAAATTCAACCATGACAATCTGCGCGAGGCTGTCATATCCCGACGAAAAAATTTTCACGACGACGCTTGAACTTGCCGCAATTGCCGAAGCCGTCAAGCATTGCGTGTTGATTGTCCGCGCATAAAAAAAGCGACGAGATTTTGTCCCGTCGCCGAGTTGTCGAAAAATTATTCGATAGGCGGTTGCTCATGTTTTGGCATGAATTTGCGGATGTCAACGCCGAAACTTTTGGCAACGTCGCTCCAGGTGTTGTTGATTTTGCGCTTGCCGAGGACGCTTTTGATGTCCTTGCCCGCCGCCTGCGCAATCTTGCCGGCAATCGTGATGTCTTTGGGCTTGTAGCCGTCTTTGAGCAAACTTTCGGCGGTTTTGGTGTCGACGCCCGAATTGTGCGCGAGCATTTCAAGCATCTGTTGACGGTGGAATTCCTCAACCTGTTCGCGTTTGACGCCGAGTTTTTCGGCAACTTGCGGCCAATCGGTCTTCATGGCAAGCACGTCCGAAAAATTTTTGCCGCTGAGTTTGGACAGAATCAACGCTTGTTGCACGTCGTGAATGTGCACGCCGCTGTTTAAAGCCGATTCAATTTGCGCCTTGTCGACGCCGTAAACTTCCGAAAGATGTTTTACCCAACCGCCGATATTTTCGGCAAATTGCGCTTGATCCATGTGCATCGGCGGCGGCGGCATCGGTCGCGCAAAAACCTGCGAAGCCGTCAACAGCAACGCCGAGCCGAGAATTCCCGCAAAAAGTTTCTTTTTGAAGTCGGTCATAAAGTTTCACCTTCCAAAATTCAAAGCTGTTCGAGACACGTCGAAGTATAAATCAACGCGTCGGAGTTGTCTTTAGCCCGCGATTAAAATTTCGGCGACGGTCTTCAACGTCGACAATAACGCAATTCAAAAGGCGACGCGCAGATTTTGCACGCCGCCTTGAAATTTTTGTCGTCAGAACATGCCGCCGACGGAAAAGTGGAATCTGCCGCCCTGTGAGCCGCGTCCGTAATCCAAACGCAACGGACCCATCGGGGTGTTGAGCGAAACGCCGAATCCGATTGCGCCTTTGAGATTTTTCGGGTAGACGCCCGAATTCCACGTGCCGCCCCAGTCGGCAAAAAATGCGCCTTGAATTTTCTTCGCGAGCGGGAAACGATATTCAATCGAGCCGAGGAACATTCTGTCGCCGCGAAATTGGTCGTCGCGGTAGCCGCGCAGGGAGCCTTGTCCGCCGAGACGGAATTGGTTAAATTCGGTCAATTCGCCGTGTCCGAAACCGTAAGCCGCACGCATCGCCCAAATTTGGTCATGGTCGCCCGCACGTTTGTAAAACTCATGGTCAATCGAAACTTTCTGGAATTTGAAATCGCCGCCCCAAAGTCCGCCTGCTTCGAGCGAAAGTTTGACTTTGTTGCCTTCTGTCGGGTTGTAAATGTTGTCGCGGGTGTCGGTGATGTGTTCGAGAATCAAGCTGCGCGTCAAGCCGAAATTTTTCTTGCGCCATTTGGCGTATTCGGCAGTCGAACGGTCGCCCGCGTCGCCTGAAGAAACGTGACGGACGTAACGGTCTTTGCGCGAACGAATCGTTAAATAGTTCGTCGAATATTCGCTGACGGGTCTGCTCACGGTAATTTCGCCGCCGGAATATTTGCGCATGTATTCTTCGAGGAAGTCGCCCGACGTGTTGTAGTCGTTGAAAGCGTAGGTGCGATTGTAAATTTGGAACTTGATGCCCGTTTCGTGTTTGTCAAGCCAAGGTTTCATGTAAGTGAAGGTGTAACCTTGAGCGTCGTTTTCGTCGCCGCTTCGTTCGTACATGATGCTGACGGTTTCGCCGAGTCCGCGAAAGTTCGTGTCGCTCAACGAAATCATGCCGACAATGCCGTCACTTGTCGAATAGCCCGCGCCGATACCGAAAGTGCCCGTGCGTTTCTCTTTGACTTCGATCTCCATGACAATGGCATTCGGTTCGACGCCGGGTTTCATTTTGACGTTGACGTCTTCAAAAAAGCCGAGGTTGTAAACGCGTTGCATTGAACGGCGGGCAAGTTTCGCGTTGAAAGGCGTGCCGACTTCCTGACGCATTTCGCGCAGGATGACTTTGTCTTTGGTTTTCTTGTTGCCTTTGACGGCGTAACCTTCGAGCGTGCCTTCGCTGATTTTGAGCGTCAACACGCCGTCTTTGTCGATATTCATGTCGGTGATTTTCATGAGGATAAAACCTTCGCGGTGATAATCCTCTTGAATCGCGCTGATGTTGTCGTGCAGGGTGTTGCTGTTCAAAATTTCGCCGCGCTTGACGGTGACAAGTTCGTCAAGTTCTTCCTTGCTGTAAAGCGTGTTGCCGACATAAACAACGTCTTTGAGCACGGGATTTTCCAGCACGTGGAAAGTGATTATGACGCCTTCGGGCACGACCTCGAACGTTTGATAGGCTTCGTAAAAATAGCCCGTGTTGATGAGCGCATTTCTGTCACGCAGGGCAGTCGCGCCGTTGAAAGTGTCGCCGACGTGTTCAACAACAGCCGCACGAACGGTCGGGGCAGTCACGGAACTTGCGCCCTCGAATTCAATGTCGACAATCGTCTTGCCCTCGAATTGCTTCATGTAATCCAAAATCGTCTCGTCCACCTGCGAACGGTAAGGTTCCGGCGCAGGTTCTTCGACAATTTCGGCAGGTTGATTCGACGGTTCCTGTGACGGCTTTTCGACAGTCGCGGCAGGTTCCTCCGCAGGCTTTTCGACGGTCGCGGCAGGTTCGTTTGATGATTCTGTTTCGGGTGCCGCTGAAGTTGACGTGAAACCGAACAGCAACGGCAAAGTCACAGCCGCAACGAGTGCCGAGCGTTTACGGCGCGAAAATTTTTTGACGTTCAAAAGCGAATCCTCCTCCGGTAAGAGACAAGTGGTAAGTCAACGCTTGTCCCTAAAACTTATATCGTGCTTCAACGCTGAAGATGTAATGCGAGCCTTCGCGGTCAATCGAAAAGCCGAGGTTGTCGTTGAAGTCGTATTGAATGCCGAAACGGTGAACTTTTTTCGTGCCGCCGAAACCTTGAGTGTAACGAATCATGAGCTTTTCGTTGATGTACTTGCCGATTGTGATGTTGTAACTGTTTTGGCGGTCTTTGTCTTGCGACGAGGAGCTGCGTGAAAATTTCTCGAACATGGAGCCGTTGCCGCGTGCAATTCTGAATTGGTCGATGCCAATGGTTCGCTTGAGCGCGTCTTCAAGGTCGCCAAGAAGTGTCATTTGCAAACCGATTGCCAAAGCGTCCGCCGCAGTCAACGAGCCGCCGCTGTAATAAGCTTCGCGCAACGTAAGCAGGCGCAAAATTTCGCCTTCGTTCATTTCGGGGCTTGAACTGAGCTTGATAAAGCCCGACTTTCCGGAATTCGTGTCGCTGAATTTCATGTCGAAGGGCACGCCGTCAATATTCAAGTAAACCCGCGTCGTGCCGATTTTCGTTTCCGCGAAGAAGTGTATCCACGGCATGAAGGTACCGACTTGATTGAAGTGCGCCTCGCCTTCACGAATATTAAACACTGATTCCAAATAAGTCAAGGTACCGCCGCGCTTGACGCTGATTGAGCCTGAAGACTTCGGGTGTAACGTCGTGCCCTCGAAACGCACGTTGCCGACAAGATACATGTCGTACAGGTGCGAACTGTAGAAGTGAAATTTTTCGCCGAGATTCAAGCTCACGTCCAAAATCAAATTCGGCGTCGGCGAATCGTCTTCGGGAATCGGCGGAATGCTCATCGTGCATTTGTCGAGGTTGACTTGACCTGAAAGTTTCGGCAAACGCCAATGGAACAATGTGCCTTCGCTGAAGTTGAAATTCGCGTTGAACTTGCCGCGGTAAAAGTCGCTGTCGATATTCAAGTCGTTAGCCGCGAAGTCGAAGTTGTAATCGGTGAACGTCAAGCCGGGGAAGCTGAAACCGCCCGTCAATGTGAAGGTGCCGCCGCCGATGTTGCCCGAAAAATTTTCGATGTCGAAGCGTTCGCCTTTGAACAACGCCGAAACGTTGAAATGTTCAATCAAACTTTTGACTGCCTTGATTTTGACGGAACCGTCGTTGAGCGAAATTTGTCCGTTTACTTGCGGGTGAGCCGCCGAGCCCGTGATTTTGAGTTCGCCCTGCAGGGCACCGATACCGAAAGCAATTTGCTTGCTCAAAATCGGCAACAAACTTAAATCCGCGCCGTCGAGGTGAACCGTCAAGTCAAGCTGTTCGTTGTCGGGCAAATTTTCTTTTGATTGGGCAACCACTGCGGCAAGCGGCACGAAACCTTCGGCGTTTGCGGAAACGACTTTGCCGCCGAGTTCGCGCTCAATCCGAAGTTCTTCGACATTGACGCGACGATCTTTCATCAGGAAATGCCCCTGCAACAGGTCGAAAGTCGAGCCGTTGATTCCGCCCGAAGCCGTAACGAGCACTTCGCCGAACGGGTCATCAAACGTGCCCGAAAGTTGCGCGACGAGATTTGTCGTGCCCGTGATGTCCATGTCTTTTGCGCCCGCCGCGTTGCCAATCATGTCGAGTGAAATTTCTTTGGCAACCAAACGAACGTTCAACGCGCCGCCCAAATTCGCCGAGCCGCTCATCGAAACTTGACCTTTGTCGCCTTGCAAACCTTCGAGTTTCGCGACGTTGATGACGTTGTTTCTCAAGCTGACATCAACTTGTATGCTGTGAATGTCGTGTTCGGCGAAGGTGCCTGTCGGAATTTCGCCCGTCAACGAAACTGTCGGTTTGTCGAAAGTGCCGCTCAAAAAAATCGTGCTGTTGAGCTTGCCCGTGATAAGGTCGGTTTTTTCGTCCGCAATTTGCAACAAGTGCGGGATGTCGACGTTCGCCACTTCGACTTTGCCGCTCATGCCCTTGGTAGTCAAGTTCGCGTCCACAGCAACCTTATACGTGCCGTCGCCGTCGTTTAAGCGAAATTCGTCGAGGTAGACATTGTCGCCGTTTGCTGTGACGTGACCGTAAACGTCCGTGAGCGAAACGCCGTTAAGAAAAATTTCTTCCGAATTCAACGTGCCGTCGAAAATCGGAACGTCAGGCGTGCCTTTGATGAGTCCTTCAAATTTCAGGTGACCGGTCGCCGTGTAATTTTCGGGCAACTTGCTTTGGAAGCGGAACAAGTTGATGTCGTTGCCCTGCACGACGAAATCCATCTGTTGCGTGACGGTGTTAATCGTGCCGTTCAAAATCATGTCAACCATCGGCGAAGTGATTTTGAATTCCTGCAGGCGCATGATGTCGCCGTCAAGGAAATATTCGCCTTCCATGCCGCTCAAAAGCACGCCGTGATAACTGCCGCGATTGAACTTGAGGTTGCCCGCGATTTGCGGTTTGTCAATCGTGCCCGTGATTTTGACGGTGTTGGTGACGTTGCCCGTAAGCGGCTGGTCGGGTGCGACGAGCGCGACAATGTCCTCCGCACGAGCCAAAGTCGTTTTCAATTCGAGGTTGAGAATTTTGTCGCCCGTCAAACCGACGGAAGAGCCTTCGACGACAGTCCACTTGAGCGAGCCGCCTTTTTCGAGATTGAACTTGTCGATATGCACGCCGGCAAGTGAACCCGACGCCGCAAGTTGAATCGAATCAAACGGCTGCTTGAAAAACGTGCCGACGAAATGTTTGCCTTCGCGTGCGGAGTTGTCCACGGCGGACAGTTCGAGTTGCACGTCAGGATTGTCGGCGTTGCCGTGCACGGAGCCTTTGAAGTCCGTCAAGCCGCTCATGCTCAGCTGCGCGTTGAAATTTTGAACCTGCGACATGTCGACATGCGCGCCGTAAAATTTCAGATCGAGCTTGTTCAGGTCGGTTACCGTGCCTTCAAGTCCGAGCGTGCCGTTGTTGGGAAGTTTCGCGCTCAGGTAGTCAATCGTCAAGTCTTTGTCGCGCAAAAAAAATGAGGCGTTCGCTTCGTTGACCGCAAAGCCTTCAATGTCGAGCGAATTTGCCGACGCGTTGCCGAAAATTTTCATCTGGTCGGGATTGGAGCCGTCAACGCCGATGTCCGCGGAAATTGAGCCGTTGACAATTTGAGCGGAGTCCGCCAAAGCGCACAAAGTCGCCGCGTCAAGACCGTTCGCCTTGACGTTGGCGTTAAAAGTTTTATCGGCGGTTTTAACCTGCACGGTGCCCGTGACGTTGCCGCCGCAAACGTTCGCCCGTGCGTCGTTCAAGTAAAGCATTTCGCCCGCGAAACGAAATTTCGTCGCAATGTCGGTCGCCGAAAATTTTTCATAGCCGAGGTAGTCGGAAAAAATTTCGCCGTCGACTTGCGGATTTGTCGCCGTGCCGACGAGGTGCGCACGAATTTTCGCCGCGCCGTCAATGCCGATGTCGCTCATGACTGCGGCGGGCGCAAAGCTGTCGGTTTCGGCGAAAACGTCGAAATAAACTTCGTCCGTGTCCAGGCGAATTTTGCCGTTCGCGGAGGCGCGTTGACCGTTCGCCACTGCCGAGGCGTCAAGAAAAATTTCGCGTTCGTTGAGCGTGACCGTGCCGTTGATGTCGCCAATGTCCGTGCGTTCGACTTTGACCGCCGCGTCTTTAACGTCCGTCGACGCAAGGTAAGTCAACGTGTTGTCGTCGCGGTGCAGAACGTGAAGTTTGACGTTTTGAGCCAAGCCGCGCAGGATTTCGACGCCTTCGGGAATTTTGTCGGCGGGCAGGTACGGCAAAACTTTCTGCACGTCAACCGAATCGACTTCGGCATTGACGAATTGCTGACTTTTGCCGACAACGCCCGAAGCTTTGACATGCGCGTCCAAAGTTTTGGCGGAAAGTTTCGCGTCGATTGCGTTCAAGTCCGCGCAGTCGGCGGATGCGGCAATTTCATCGACGGAAATTTTCTTGCCGTCGACGGTCGCGTTGAGCGTGCCGTGTTCAAGTGAAACCTTCGCGTCGAAAGTCGGTTCGCCTTCGCTTTCGGGAATTTCAATGTCGTTGAAGTTCCAGCTTTTGTCGTCGCGTTGGGTGACGTTGACAAGTGCGCCGTCGATTTTGATTTCGTCGAGTGCGGCAACGGGGTCGTCGCGCAGTGCAAGCAGTTTCAAATTGATTTTCGCCTCGTCAACGCGGGCAATGAGTTCGTTTTTCTTGTCGAAAATCGCCGCGTCGCGAATGATGATGTCGGCTGCTTTGTCGAGATTTAAAACAATGTCGAATAAATCGCGGTCACACACTTCGGCACTGCCGATTTTGACGGTAACGCCGAGTTTTTGCGACGCCAGTTCTTCGGCGTACGGTAACAGTTTTTGATTGATAATCGCCGTTCGATTTGAATTGATGTACCACAGCCCGCAACCGACGGCAAGGACAATCGTCACGGTCAACGCGCCGAGAGCCATAAAAATCCTGTTCACGGCGTCAACTCCTTTTCGGTTCGGTTGGGAAGTCGGAAATTCGGCGTCGATTACTTAAATGCGCGGTCTTTAGTGTATTCGTTTTTGACGCTGTCGGAAGGCAACGGCGAATCGTTTTCAAAATCAATCGTGACGACGGGCGCAACATCTTCCGCTTCGGGGACAACTGCGGCTTCGGGCGTCAAAGCGGCGTCTTCGCGTGATTGGGCAGCGGTCTTGCCTTCGGCTTCGCTTTCGACGTAACGCACAACGTCAATTTCGACGGGCACGCCCATGTAGCGGTCGAGCGACGCTTTTGCCGTGTTGTAGTTGTACAGCGCGGTGAAGTAATTCGAGCGAGCTTCCGTCAATTTACGTGAGGCGTCCATAACGTCGAGGTTTGTGCCGACGCCCGCCGCGTAACGAACCTGCGCGATTTTGTAATTCTCTTCAGCCAACGAAACTGATGCTTGAGTTGTGCCGATATTTTTTTCAGCCGCACGCAGTTCAAGGAAATATTGTTGCACGTCGAGCTGAATTTGTTCGCGGGTCTGCGCGGCAACTTCCTTTGCACGTGTCAAAGCGGCGTCCGCTTCGTGAACCTGTGCGCTTGTGATACCGCCGTCGAAAATGTTCCACGTCGCGGAAATGCCCGCCGTCCACTGGTCGTCAATTTTTTTCGACACGAGATTTTCGTTGGTCAAGCCCTTCGAGATTGACGCGTTGACTTGCGGGCGATAACCGGCTTTGGCGGCTCTGCGTGCGGATTCGGCTTGCTTGACGGCGTAATCAGCCATTGCGGCATCGGCACGATTTTGGAGCGCGTAAGCCGTGCAGTCGCCGAGATTCAAATTATATTTCTTGTAAGCAAGCGTGTCCTGCGGGCGAATGACCGTGTCTGTCGGCAAGCCGATAAAATTATTCAGTGTGGCGACGGCGACATCGTAGTTGTTTTGAATGTTGACGAGATTTTGTTGAGCGTTGGCAAGCTCAACCTGCGATTCGAGCACGTCAACTTTCGCGACGGTACCGACGCGGAATTGAGCGTTGACGTTGCGCAAATGTTCCTGCAAGGTAACAACTTCCTCTTCGTAAACGCCAATCAAGTTGCGGTATTGCAGGACGTTGAAATAATAAATCGTCGAACGCAGGCGAACATCCTGCATGGTGTTTTCAAGTGACAGATCCGCCGAACTCAACGCGTAACGAGCCGAGCGGCGACCTTCCTTGAGTCGTCCGCCTTGATAAATCGGCATGGAAATCGTGCCGCTGTTGGTGAACGAGCGGTTGTAGGTGTAACTGCGATATGCCGAGCCGCCGAAACGTTGCGCCTCGAAATTCCAGGCGAGTTTCGGGTTGCCTTGACGACGTGCCTCACTCAAGCTCCAGAAAGCACTTTCGCGGTCGGCGATTGACTCTTTGATTGTGCGGTTGTTTTCAAAGGCGCGTTGAATTGTTTCGTCAAGCGTGACGTTCAAAATTTGTGCCGCGTCGACCGAGCCGAAGCCGATTGAAAACGTCATGATGCCCGCCGCGAGTGCCGCCGCAAGTTTACGGCGAAGTTTCTTCTTGATGCGGTTGGAAATTTTCATAGTTGAAGTCCTCCTTATCAGGGATTAGAACGAGGGATTAGAACCGGGTGATTAACCTGCTCCCTCGTTCTGTGCCCTCGTTCTGTTCCCTACTTTGCCTCCGCCGGTTGAGTGGCGTCCGAAGTTTTGTTGCCGAAAAGTTTATGCACGATATGTTGAACGACGACGAAGAACACGGGTATCAAGAATATGCCCATGACCGTCGCGACAGTCATGCCGCCGACGACAGCGACACCCATTGAGTTGCGGGACGCCGAACCTGCGCCCGTCGCCGTTGCCAAAGGTACGCAACCGATTATAAACGCGAACGAAGTCATCAAAATCGGGCGAAGACGCAAGCCCGCCGATTCCAGCGCGGCTTTAATCGACTCCATGCCTTTATCGGTGCGGACTTTGGCGAACTCGACAATCAAAATCGCGTTTTTGGCGGCAAGACCCATAATCATGATAACGCCGATTTGCATGTAAACGGAATTTTGGAAGCCGGGGTTGCCGACGCCGAAATTGTTCGTGTAGTAGTTCAAGATGAATTCCGAGGCAAGCGCGCCGAAAATTCCCGTCGGAACCGTCATCAAAACCGAAAACGGCACCGACCAACTTTCGTACAGCGCGGCAAGGCACAGGAACACGAAAATCAACGCCAACGCCATGACTTGACCCGTGGAGCCCGAAGCTTTGAATTCTTCGCGGGACTGACCCGACCACTCGACGCCGAAGCCCGTCGGCGCAACTTGGTAAACGACTTCAGTCAAAGCCGCCATTGCTTGACCCGAAGAATAACCTTCGGCGGGTTGTCCCTGAATCAAGACCGAACGCTTGCCGTTAAAACGCGTGACCTGCGTCGTGCCCGTGTTCATGCGGTAACTGATAAGCGTGTCGAGCGGAACAATTTGCCCGTTGGAGCCGCGAACGAACATGAACTTGAGCATGTCGACTTCACTGCGGAAGTAAACGTCCGACTGCATGACAACTTTATACGTGCGACCGAATCTGTCGTAGTCGTCGACTTGCATACCGCCGAAATTGACTTGCAACGCGCTGTAAACGTCGTTCAGTTGCACGCCGAGCATTTCGACTTTCTGTTGATCAATGTCGTATTTGTAACTGGGTGACGTGACGCTGAAACTTGTCGTCACGCCCGAAAGTTCGGGACGTTGATTCGCCGCGTTGACGATTTTGTCGGTGATGTCCGAAAGTGCTTCGTCGCTGTGACTTTCCTGATCAATCAACTGCATCGTCAAGCCGCCGACTTGACCGAGACCGGGCAGCGACGGCGGATTAAATCCGATAACAAACGCTTCGGGCGCGACGGTGTTGCCGACAACAAACACGTTTTGAATCGCGGAACTTACCGATTTTTCAAAATCCGTGCGTTCAGCCCAAGGATACATGCTCAAAAACAGCGTTGCGCCCGAAGATTTCGAGCCGCTTGAAATTACGTCGTAGCCCGCGACGGAAATAACGTTTTTAATGCCGGGAACTTGTTCGCGAATTGCATTGGCAACTTTGTCGACCGTCATTGACGTGCGGTTAAGCGACGTGCCTTCGGGCATCATCACCGCGGCAACGAAGTAACCTTGATCTTCGTCGGGCACGAACGTTGACGGCAGAACTTTATACAGCAGACCCGTCAACCCGCAGACAATCAGCATGAAAATAATTGCAAGCTTCGTGCCCGAAATGCACTTTGCGACAATGCCGACGTAAGAATTCTTCGTGCGGTCAAACCAGCGGTTGAACGCGTCAAAAAATTTGTCGAAGATATTTTTCTTGCGATTCGGGTCATGCGGCTTCAAAATCATTGCGCACAACGCGGGCGTCAACGTCAACGCGACGAAAGCCGAAAGTGCCATTGACACGGCGATTGTCAGCGCGAATTGCCGATACAGAATGCCCGTCATGCCGCCGAGAAACGCTATCGGAATGAAGACCGCCGACAACACGAACGCGATTGCTACGACGGGGCCTTGAACTTCCGCCATAGCGACTTCGGTTGCCTCGACGGGATTTAAACCGTGTTCCATGTGCTGTTCGACGTTTTCAATGACGACAATCGCGTCGTCGACGACAAGACCGATTGCCAAAACCATTGCGAACAATGTCAGCGTGTTTATCGTGAAGTCAAGCACGGTGAACGCCGCGAACGTTCCGAGCAACGACACGGGCACCGCCAAAAGCGGAATGACCGTCGCACGCCAACTTTGCAGGAAGATGAAAATTACCAACACGACCAAAACGAGTGCTTCAAAAAACGTGTGCGCTACTTCGTTGATTGACGCTTTAATAAATTCCGTGTTGTCGAGAACTTGACCGTACTTGATGCCTTCGGGCAGATTTTTTTCCGCCGCGGCAAGAATTTCTTTGACTTGACCGATTGATTCAAGCGCGTTGGCGTCCGAAGTCAAATTGATTATGAACGGCACGGAAGTATAACCGTTGAACTTGCCGACGTAAGTATTCGTCTTCTGCCCGATTTCGATGCGTGCGATGTCCTTCAAGCGAACGAAGGCACCCGCGCTGCCGGTCTTCAAGATGATGTTCTCGAACTGTTCGGGCGTCTCAAGGCGTCCCTGAATTTGACCGATGTATTCTTTTTCTTGACCTTGCGCAACGGGCAACTTACCGATTGAACCTGCCGCCGCCTGAGCGTTTTGGGTTTTAATCGCGTTTTGCACGTCCGCAACAGTCAAGCCGAAGTTTGCGAGCTTTTCGGGATTAATCCACACGCGCAGGGCGTAATCGGCACTCAAAACTTGAACTTGACCGACACCCTTGACGCGTTTCAAATCGTCGGCAATGTAAATGTCGGCGTAATTTTTGATAAATGCCGTATCATACAAGCCGTTGTCGCAGTAAAAGGCGAAAATCATCGACATATCCTGCGACGATTTTGTTGTCGTCACGCCTGCGGCAATGATGCTTTCGGGCAAGCTTGAGTTGGCGGACGCGACGTTGTTTTGAACTTTAACCGAGTCCATATCGCCGTCGGTGCCGACTTCAAAAAAAACGTTGAGCGAATAACTTCCGTCGTCGTTGGAGCTTGAACTCATGTAGTCCATGCCTTGCGTGCCGTTGACTTTGTTCTCG
>JAFVBP010000295.1 GCA_017479925.1 Selenomonadaceae bacterium
TTTGAGAGCGTCAAAATTCTCAACCTGTCGCCGAATTCGGGCAAAAAATTTTGAACGACGGCAAGACTTGAATCGGTCGAACAATCGTCCGCAACAATAATCTCGAAATCCTGAAACGTCTGGTTGAGCAAACTTGTCAAACAGTCCGCGATAAAGTCCTGCGCGTTGAACATGGCGACAATCACTGTGACTGCGGGATTTTTCATGTGACCTCCGAATTATTTTCGCAGAACGTCGATAATGTACCGTTCCGCCAAAAGCAAAGCGAATTTCTGCGAACGGTCGGAAACGTCGAAACGATAATCTTCGTCGTTGATGTCGTTGTCCGAAATGACGCGAATGCCGATAAACGGAATGTTCGCGTTGTGGCAAATTTGCGCGGCGGAAACGGTCTCCATTTCCGAAGCGGTAATGCCGTACCTTTCGCGCAGGAAGTTGATGTAATCAACCCAGCTCATCCACCAGTCGGCGGAAGCGATTGTGCCCGTCGCGACGGTGAATTCTTTTTCCGAGGCGGCAACTCTTTTGGCAAGTTCGAGTAAAGTTCTGTCGGCGAAAAATTCTCCGCGACGTTTGAAAGTCTCGTCAACCCTGTCGTAAGCGTAAACTCCGCGCATCTCTTGATCGGTGTAATCGACGCCCGCGCCGGCAGGTGATTGATTCGTATAGAACGCGCTTGACGGAATACTTTTTTCGCCGATAACGATGTCGCCGACGTGAACTGCGGGGTCGGAACCGCCCGCCGTGCCTTGATTGATGACGGCAATCGGATTGAATTTCTCAATCGCGAGAATCGTCGAAGCCGCCGTGTTCGCCAAACCTTGTTCCGTGCGCGAAATGACAATCGGGTAATTCCTGTACGTGCCCGCGACGAAAAGATAATTGTCGTAACGGTAAACGACGGGTTTTTTCAGCGAACGAACCAACGCGTCCGTTTCGATGTTCATTGCGCCTTGAATCAAAATCGGTCGCAGTCGGCTTTTGTAATCGCGTTTGGCTTGCGGCAACGACGAGTAATATTGTTCGATGCTTGCGGTCAACGCGTCTTTGTCTTGAGCGAACGTATGCGCGGGTGCCGTCGCCCAAAGCAGAGCCGCAATCAGCAATGCAAAAAGTTTCTTCATGACTTGGAAGCCCTCAAAATTTTGTTGACGTAATCCTCAACGACGAGTAAAACAAAATTCTGCGCGACGGTCGCCGACTCGACGGAAAATTTTTCGCCCGTGACCGCGCTGTTTGAAATGACGCGAATTCCGAGGAACGGAATGCCCGCCGTGTGACAAATTTGCGCGACGGCGTTGGTCTCCATATCTTCGCAGGACGTGCCGTATTTTTCGCGCAGGAAGTTGATATAATCGACGTTGTTGTTCCACGAACCGCTTGTGCCGATTGTGCCGCTGACGACGTTGAAATTCCCGTGCGTATTGGCGACGGCAAACGCCATGTTGAACAGCGTCGTGTCGGCGTGATATTCGCTGTACGGTTGAAAGTTGCCGCTTGATTCGTCGAAAGCGTAAGTTCCGAACATTTCCTGCCGCGTGAAGTCAATGCCCGAACCTGCGGGACTGTACGCCGTCTTAATCGCGGAAGTGTCAACGCTTAGCGAACCGACGACAATGTCGCCGACGTGCAAGTTGATGTCGTAACCGCCCGCCGTGCCTTGATTGATGACGGCAACGGGATTGAATTTCCGAATCGCCAAAACAGTCGAAGCCGCCGCATTTGCAAGACCTTCCTCCGTGCGCACGACGACGACGGGATAATTTTTATACGTGCCCGCGACGAACAGGTAATTCAGCTCACGGTAGGCGACGGGATTTTTCAGCGCGTGAATCAAAACGTCCGTTTCGACGTTCATTGCGCCTTGAATCAAAATCGGGCGTTGACGAACTTTGTAATCGCCTTTGGCTTGCGGCAACGTCGAATAAAATTCTTCGATACGTGCGGTCGTCGACGCAAAAGAATCGTTGACAAGCTCGGCCTGCGCGGGAATTGTCGTCCACAGCAGAGCCGCAATCAGCAGGACAAAAAATTTTTTCATGGCTTACTTGAACCGTGCGCTCAATTCGCCGAGACCGGTGTCTTTCGTGCCCGTGCCGACAGCGTTAAATTTCCACTCGCCGTTTCTGCGGTAAACTTCGCCGGCAATCATCGAAAGCATGTCGGTGTAATCGTCGCTCAAGTTGAAGCGGCAAAGTTCCTCGTGACTGTCGGGGTCGATAATCCGAATGTACGCGTTTTTAATCATGCCGAAATGCTGTTTGCGGTCGACGGCCTTGTAAATGTTGACGACGAAAATCAGCTTGTCGTATTGGTCGGGCAGTTTGTCCAAGTCGACGAAAATTTGTTCGTCGTCGCCTTCGCCGTCGCCCGTCAAGTTGTCGCCCATGTGCTTGACCGCGCCGCTTTTGTGCTCCAGGTTGTTGAAGAAAACCAGATCGTTCTTGTCGACGAACTTGCCGCCTTGACAGACGAAAACCGACGCGTCACAGTCGATGTTCGCGGGCGCCGAGCTGAACAGGTTGCTGAAGAAACCGCCGCTTGATTCTTTTTTGGCAGCGTCCCAGCCGAGACCGACCATTAAACGCGAAAGTTTCTTGCCGTCGGATTTTTTGAGCGAAACTTTCTGACCTTTTTGCAGATTGACAGCCATGATGAAATCTCCTTTGCTGATAGTGAAAAGTGATTAGCAGTTGACGAAAAATCCGCCAATCGCTAATCACTCGATGGTTATCGAAATTTCATTGCGCATTTCGCATTACGCATTACGCATTGAGCATTGCAGTTCACACGTTGACGCCGAAGTTTTTGCACAGCGCGGCAAGTCCGCCCGAAAAGCCGGAGCCGATAGCGTTGAACTTCCATTCGCCTTTGTTGCGATAAAGTTCGCCGATAACGACGGCAGTTTCAATCGAGAAATCTTCGCCCAGGTCGTAGCGGATGAGTTCTTCGCCCGAAGCCTTGTTGACGACGCGGATAAAGGCGTTTTCAACCTGTCCGAAATTCTGCTTGCGTTCTTCTGCCTCGTAAATCGTGACGGTGAAGTCAATCTTCTCGACATTTTCGGGAACTTTGCTCAGGTCGATTTGAATTTCTTCGTCGTCGCCTTCGCCCGCGCCCGTCAGGTTGTCGCCGAGATGTTCGACGGAGCCGGAAGCGTGCTTGAGATTCTGGTAGAAGATGAAGTCGTCGTCGCTGTTGACTTTGCCTTGACCGTTGAGCAGGAACGCCGCCGCGTCGAGGTCGAAATCGGAGCCGCCGTCGTATTTGTTGGTGTCCCAGCCGAGACCGATGAGAACTTCCTTCAAGCCGGGATTCGTCTTCGTGAGATCAACTTTCTGACCTTTTTTCAAACTGACTGCCATGAAGAAAAACCTCCCAAAAAAATTTTGTGGCCGTCCAAGCCGCGCATAATCTAGCACAACATGAAAATAATTTCAAGCCGCACGCAGGACACATTTTGACATTTCGATTCACTTTTTCGGCGACAGGGCAATCAACCGCGCAGGCAAACCCGTTGCACCGACGATATTCGGCCACGTGACGATTAACACTGCGCCCGCGGGAGCGACTTTGTCAAGATTCGTCATGACTTCAACCTGAAGTTTGCCCTTCGACAGCAGGTAACGTTCGCAAGCCAAATCGCCCGACTTTGCCGCCTCGGCTGAAGCGTCCGTGTCCAAAGTTTCGTGACCGTTGGCGGCGGCGTTTCGCGTTTCGTAAATATATTTGAGCGCGTCAAGTGACCAGCCGGGAAAATTTTCGCTGCCGTCGGGAGCAATGCCCGAAATCGCGTCCATGTTCGGCCAATGTTTTGACCAGCCGCTGTAAAGTGCAACAAACGCGCCGTCGGGAATTTCGCCGTAAGTTTTTTCGTAGTCGATGATGTCTTGAGCCGTCGCCGCGTAATGAACGTCCGCCGCAACTTTCGCCGTGATATCGACGACGCACAGCGGATAAATCATGTTCGCCGCGCCGTAGCTTTCCGACAACGCGCCGTCTTTGACGAAGTGACCGGGGAAATCGACGTGCGTGCCGAATTGCCCCGGAAATTTGAACGTCTGAATCAGGCAGTCGAGCATCGGGTTGCCCCAATCGAAACACGTCTTGCCGAGTTCAACTGCGCCTGCAGGAATGCCCGACCAATACGGGCTTGTGTTGTCGAGCGGGTGCGTCAAGTCGACGACTTCAAAGTTTTTGAGTTCGTTGAAGAACTTCCACATAAACGAAACCTCCTGCTGAAAATTTTTTGACGGTTTGACGCGGGAAATTTCGCGGCGACGAAAAAATTTCCTGCCGTGCAAACGAAACTTAATTGACAGCGCGGCGTCCGCAATATAAAATTCGGCGCGAAAATTTGAGCTTGTACTTCCGACGCGGAAGACGAGACTTGGAGGCTTCGGCATGAAAAAACACAATCGTGCGTTGAACGACGCGCAAAAGTTCAGCTTGGTCAAACGCGAGGCGATCTACACGGCAGTTGCGTTGGTCGGGCTGATTATTTTTTGGCTCGTTGCGGGCTTCGGCACCTCAGCCGTCGACGTGAAAATTTTTCACCTGCCGCTTTGGGCACTGCTTGGCACCGTCGGCGTGTGGTTCGTCGGAATTGCAATCGCCGCGCTGTTGAGCCGAAAACTTTTCACGGACATGGACTTGGGTGGTGACAACGATGAGTAACGGCAATTTATCCGCGCTGTTGCCGGCCACTTTGAAAGTGGCGGAACAATTGGTGTCACCCGCAACCGCTCGACAAGGTCAGTTGCGCACTGATTCAAACCGTTTAACAAAAACGACAGGCGGTGATGACGATGAGTAACGGCAATTTGTCCGCGCTGTTGCCGTTGATAATTTTTATGGCGATCATGGTTGCAATCAGCGTTTACGTTCGCAATCGTCAAGCGGGCAAAAATTTCGTGAGCAGTTACTTCGTCGGCAACCGACAACTCGGCGGCTTCGTTTTGGCAATGACGACCGTCGCGACGTACAGCTCCGTTTCAAGCTTCGTCGGCGGTCCCGGCATGGCGTATCAAGTCGGCTTCGGCTGGATTTACATGGCGGTCGTGCAAGTCACGGCGATTTTTTTGGTGCTCGGCATTTTCGGCAAGCGCGTCGCCTTGTTGGCACGCAAACTTAACGCGGTCACCGTCGTCGACATAATCCGTGCGCGTTTTCAATCGGACTTGCTTGCGGCAATCGCGGCGTTCGTTATCGTGCTGTTTTTCTGCGGGACAATGACGGCTCAATTCGTCGGCGGCGCAAAACTTTTCGCGGCGGTCACGGGTTACAGCTACGAGGCGGGCTTAATCCTGTTCGGCTTGACGGTCGTGATTTACACGTCAATCGGCGGCTTTCGTGCGGTTGCGTTGACGGACACTTGTTGCGCGTTGATTATGATGATTGGAATCGTGTTGCTGTTAAAATATGTGCTTGACGCGGGCGGCGGCTACGAAAACATTATGACGACGCTTGAGGCGAACAATCCCGAACTGTTTGAGCCGTTCAGCTTCGGAAACATGCCCTGGACAATTTATTTTACGCAATGGCTGCTTGTCGGTATCTGCACAATCGCGTTGCCGCAATCGGTCGTTCGCGGAATCAGCTACAAAAACACGCAGGGACTTCATCAGGCAATGCTTATCGGCACGGTCGTTGTCGGCTTCATGAACATCGGCATTAACTTCACGGGCATTCTTGCGCACGGCGTTTTGACGGGCACGGCGGCGGATTATGGCGGCGTCGACAACATTATTCCGACGACGATTGTCCGCGCAATGCCTGCCGAACTCGTCGGGCTTGCGATTATCGGACCTTTGGCGGCGTCAATTTCGACAATTTCGGGACTGTTAATCGTCGCGTCAAGCGCAATCGTCAAGGACGTTTATTTACATTGGGCGGACAAAAATCAACGCGTCGTCACCCCTGCGCGAGTCAAATTTTTGTCTATGGCAACGACGGCGTTAATCGGCGCGGCAGTTTTCGTTATCGCGTTGACGCCGCCGAGTTTGATCTGGCTGATAAACATGTTCGCGTTCGGCGGGCTGGAAACGGCATTTTTCTGGACGTTGCTGTTGGGCTTGTTCTGGAAACGTGCGAACAAATTGGGCGCGCTGTTGTCAATGACGGGCGGCACAATCGTCTACTGCGCGACGCAAGCGGCGGGTTTCAAATTCATGAACTTACACCAAATCACAATCGGGATAACGTGTTCGCTGATTCTGTTTTTAATCGGCTCGTATCTCGGCAGACGCATGGACGACGCGACGTTGAAAGTTTTCTTCCCGTGACGAAAAAAGGCCGCCTCTTCGGAGACGGTCTTTTAAGTTTGCGTGCCGTGCTTAATGTGAAAATTGATGTCGCGGCTTGAACAGAATTCGACGACCTGCGCGGCACAAGCGTTATAAAAATCTTTGTGCGCCGTGAAGGCGGAAACTTCCTTCGAGTAGTTGAACCTGCCGAAGATGATTTTGTCGACGAAGTTCACCGCGTCCAAAACGTCCGAAAGATTTTGTTCGACGAGATTCGGCGTCGGATACGGCTCCATGCTCACCCACGTCCTTGAGCCGCGTTCGTGAAGTCGTTTGAGCGCGTCAATTCGGGCTTCGTAAGGCGCGGCGTTCGGTTCGTAGCGTGCCCGAAAATCTTCGTCGAGCGACACGAGCGAAATGCCATATTCGTTCGCCTTCGACAGGTCGGCAAGTTCAATCGGTAAAATGCCCTTCGTGAGCATCGTGCATTTAATGCCCGCCGAGTTGAGCTTTTCAATCGCCGCCAAACTAAGGTCGCGGATTTCGTCGACACCGAACATGAACGGATCGGTTGCGAAACAAAGTTGCACGGACTTGATTTTGTCTTTGAGGCGCGGAATTTCGCGGTCAAGCAGTTCAAGCGTGTTGGCGACGATTTTGGGCTGAATCCACTCGTCGTAAGTTTTGACTTGCCCGAAGCGTTTCTTCTGCAAAAAAGCGTAACAGGGATATTTGCAGCCGTGCGAACAGCCGAGAGCGTGATTCATCGTGTAATCGCCATACTCGACGCCGGTCTTGTAGAGCATGGATTTGCGCGTTATGTATTCCAAACGGTTCACCTCTAAACGAAATCGACCGTGCTGACATGAACTGTACAACGCCTCGTCAGCTTCAACGCGTCTTTTATTTTGGTTTTGTAATCGTTCGTTGGAAAAATCGGGTGCTCGTCGAGGAGCTTGTAAATTTCCGCAAACGGAACGGTGTTTCGTCCTTTGAAGTTGTCGATGATGTAATCCGCAATGTCGCTGACGAAGTAGCACTGTTTGTCTTCGGGCGGCATGGCGAAAGGCAAGTAAAGTTGCCTATCTTCGCGAGTATTTTGATTGGATGACTTGCCGCCAAAAGTTTTCCACGCGACGCTTTTGAATTTCTTGAAACCCTCTATGTTGTTCGTGAAAAAAATGATGCTGTAAATTTGCACGTTGGTTTTTATGAAGAACGGAAAAACCGCAAGATAGTACTTATCACGATTTGAAAGAGTGCGCAACCTGTGGATTATGTTTTTGATGAGCTCGTCATAAGTCTTTTTGTCGCCGCGAAATTTTACTAAATCGTCGATTGTCATCAAATAAGTTTTTTGATACTTATCGATGGCTTCAGGACTTTTTGCGGACTTGAGTGCTCTGACAGGATCGGAAACCATGTGATTGAGAATAACTTCGCCCCAGCCGAAGAAATACGGCGCGAGTGCTTTCCAGTCTATTGCCGCCTTGTACGGGTCGTAGAACAGTAAATAATGCACGCCTTCTTTGTGCAACAACTTTTCACCCAATTTCTTCAGCAACTCGTTGCCGTCTCCGACGCTTGAACGAATTTGGAAATTGTTCGTTTGTGGAGGTAACCGCTCCTGAAGCTCCGCAATTTTTTCGGATTCGCTATCGTTGAAATACAGCGTCGCTTTTTGATTCTGGTGATTCGGCATAATGTCCGCGATAATTTTTGCGACACGAATGGGCGTGCCCTCAACGATATTGCCGTTGTCGTCTTCGTAAATCCCGTTATTGCACATGCAGTCGATAAAGACGAGTTCCCGACATAAAAAGTCGCCGTGAGGTTTGGCGTTAAGCAACGTTTGCGCCCACGTTTTAACGTAACCTTCAACCAGCTCGAACTTCTTTACTGTGTGCGGATTTGCTTTGTTTGGTTTGTTCATCTTATTATCCTCGTGAAGTTTGTTCGCAATGAAACGCTTGCCGAAATATATCACAGTCGCACAAGCAATGCAAATTTGCCCGCGTTCGTCGCCGAAACTTGAATTGACAATCGACGGCGCAAAAACTACAATGGCGGCGGAGGTGCTTTGAGCATGAAGTCGAAAAGTTTGGCGAAGATAATCTGCGCGGCGGCGGTGACTGCGGCGTTGACGTTCAGCGGTTGCAGCGTGGTCGGACTCAACGGCGACAACGCATCCGACGGCGAAAATACATCGACAACGACGGCGGTCACGGGCGAAAAAA
>JAFVBP010000296.1 GCA_017479925.1 Selenomonadaceae bacterium
AACGGCAATTTGCACAACAGCGGCGGCAATTTCAACTCGCCCGTTTCGTCGCAATAAAAAAGCCCCCCACGCGGAGGAGCTGAAAGTTGCGCTCAACCGTTAAGCACACGGTCAAGGATGAGCGACATGACCCATTCGGGCGGCTTGGATTTGCCGGCGTTCCAATCCTGAACCGTGCGATACGGCGCGCCCAAAATGTCGGACAGTTCTTTGATTGACAAGCCTTGACGAGAGCGAAGTTCCTTAATCGGGTTTTCGGCTTTTTCGATGGCTGTGCGATTGTTGGCTTCGGCTTGTTCGCGGGCGTATTTTTCGGTGTCGGCGTGAATCATCCTGACCAGTTGTAACGGCTTGACTTCAACCTTGTCGAGCGGCGTCGCGGTCGGAATTTCGCCGTTTGAACGCTCCAATTCCAAAAGCCCGTCGTTCAAAATTTCTTCCGCCGCCAAAATAGCCTCGTCAACGTTGTCGCCGAACGAAAACCAGTCTTCGCGATCGTAAAAATGAAACGCAACGGCTTTTTCGTCCGAATAAAACACGGCGGGAAAATCGTACTGCATGAGAACCACTCCTCAAAAATTTATGTCAAAGCAAGGCGGATTTTACCGACCTGCCGTTGGTCTTCTGTCGTACATTGGAACGCCCATTGCCTTGAAAACTTCTGCAGCTGTACCGGGCGCGCCTTCGCGTTTGATTGCAAATACACACGAAAACCGTTCACGTGTCAACACTTCAAGCGGAAAAATTTGCGTTTCGTCGCAATAAAAACTTTTACAGGTCGGGTGATTGAATGGCTCAAGTTCGTACACGCAAACGCGGCAAGACTTTCAGCTACATTTTCGAGGCGGGCAAGACGTCTGACGGTCGCCGAAAAGTCGTCGAAAAAGGCGGCTTCGCAACGAAGTCCGAGGCGTACAAAGCGGGCGTCGCGGCGTACAATGATTATCTTCACGGCAACATTGGAATCACGAGCGAACGCGTCACGCTTAAAGATTTTATGTCCGCGTGGCTTGAAAACGTCGTGTCGGCGAACGTCAAGCCGTCGTCACTGCAGAAATATCAATCACATTTCAACAATCAAATCGCGCCGCATTTGGGCGAAGTCAAAGTTCAAGACTTGACACCCGCATTGCTCGACGAGTGGATGCGCAAACTTTTGCAGTCGGGCTTGGCGAAAAAAACTTTAGCTTTGACGCACGCGCTGATTCACAACGCGCTCAACTACGCCGTTTATCCCGCGCAACTGATTTCGTCGAATCCGGTCGTATATATCAAAGTCCCGAAAAACGCACCTCAAAACATCATCGAACGCAAGATAATCACGCCCGAACAATTCAACGCATTACTCGAAAAATATCCGTTCGGAACGCCGTTTTATATACCGTTGATGATTTTATATCATACAGGTATGCGCCTCGGTGAAGTTTTGGGCTTGAGTTGGTCGGATGTCGACTTCGCGGGCAAACGAATCAACCTTCACCAACAGATAACGTACAGAAATCGGCTCGGCTGTTTCTTGACAACGCCCAAAACCAAGTCAAGTAACCGCTATATCCTCGTCGACGATTTTTTGTTGCGCGAACTTGAACGCTGGCAAGTCCGTCAAGCCGAAAACGAACGGATGCACGGCAACAGTTACGTCTACATTTACGCCGACGCCGAAGGTCACCTCGAACGGATGTCGAAGCTGTTCAAGCCCGGCGGCGAAAAAGTTTCGTTGGTCTGCACTCGTGGCAACGGGCAGTTGGTCTCGCGTGACAGCCTTATGCGAACGTTGCGCCTTGTCGGTCTTAATGCGCACTCGTTCCGCCACACACACGCCACACAGCTGATTGAAAACGGCGCAACAGCCAAAGGCGTCGCAGGTCGGCTCGGTCACACAAACGAGTTGATAACACAGAATCTGTACATACACAACACATTCAAATTACAAGAAGAAACCGTCGCGATTTTCGCCCGAAATCTGCAGACAAGGTGACTTTGCAGACATCATGCAGACAATCGAGAAAGAAAATCCCAATTCCACTTAATTTAAGGAGAGAGCACAAATGAAGTCTGAATTCACGCTCAAGCTTGAGCGGTGCAAGGGCTGCGGAATTTGCGTGGCGTTTTGTCCGAAGCAGGTTTTGGCTTTGGACACGCTCGGCAAAGTCTACGTGGCGCACCCCGAAAATTGCATAGCTTGCGGGCAATGTGAGCTGCGTTGTCCCGACTACGCGATTTTCGTTGACAAACTCAAACCGACGAAGGAGGCGACCAAATGAGCGCGTCAAAAGAAGTTACCTGCGCATGGTGCGGCGCGACTTTTTTCGCCGACAAGCGTCACAAGTACTGCTCCGAAGCGTGCTACGAAGAGGCACACCGCGAACAGGCACGCTTGCGGTTCCGCAAACGCTTTGCCGCAATGCACGAACAGGAACTTGCCCGAAATCGCGACTACCATTGGCGCAACAAAGAAAAAGCGAACGCACGGTGCCGCAATTACTACCTTACGCACGCGACCGAAATTCGTGAAAATCGTCGCAATTACTACATCAAACGCAAAAAGGAGGCGGCGAAATGACTGCACGATTGATGCAAGGCAACGAAGCCATTGCCGAAGGCGCACTTAAAGCCGGTGTCAGATTTTTCGGCGGCTACCCGATAACTCCGTCGACCGAAATCGCCGAAAGTCTTGCCAAACTTCTGCCCAAAGTCGGCGGCACCTTCGTTCAGATGGAAGACGAAATCGCGTCAATGGGCGTTGTACTCGGCGCGTCGCTTGCGGGACGCAAAGTTTTGACTGCGTCGAGCGGTCCCGGTATCAGCCTCAAGCAAGAACTAATCGGTTACGCGGCGGCGGCTGAAATTCCCGTCGTTATCGTCAATGTTCAGCGCGTGGGTCCTTCGACGGGTCAACCGACGGCACCGAGTCAAGGCGACGTTATGCAGGCACGTTGGGGCACGCACGGCGACCATTCGATTATCGTTTTGAGCCCGTGGAGCGTTCGCGAGGCGTTTGACATTGCGGTCAAAGCCGTCAATTACGCCGAACGTTTCCGCACGCCCGTGATTTTGTTGACGGATGAAATTGTCGGTCACCTGCGCGAAAACGTCGAACTGCCCGCCGAGGTTGAAGTTTATCCGCGTCGCAAGCCGAAAATTTCACGCGCCGAAGGTTATCAACCGTACACGCCCGACGAAGATCTTGTGCCCAACGTCGCCAATTTCGGCGAAGGCTATCACATTCACGTCACGGGCTTGATTCACGACGACACGGGCTTTCCCGTCGGCAGTCCCAAAGTCACACGCGACGCGATTAAACGTATGCACGACAAAATTTCACGCGCCGAAGATGAGATTGTCGAAGTCCACACGGAATTCATGGACGACGCCGAATTTGCAATCGTGAGTTTCGGCGGGACGGCACGCACGGCTTACGAATCTGTTCTCGACGCACGCAAACGCGGTTTGAAAGTCGGCTTCATTCGACTGGTGACGATTTTCCCGTTCGCGAACAAAATTATCCGTGAGCTGTCGAAAAATCTGCGCGGACTGATTGTCGCCGAATTGAATTTCGGTCAGCTGGTTTACGAAGTCGAACGCGCCGCCCAAGGTCAATGTCCCGTCAAACTTTGCGCGAAATACGACATGACGATTTTCGAGCCTGAAGAAATTTCTGCGGCGATTGACGAACTTATCGCGGAGGTGAAAAGCAATGCGTAATGCGAAATGCGTAATGCGTAATGTTTTGATTGCGGATTGCGAATTACGAATTCTCGATTGCTTTTCGGAGGTGAACACCAATGCTTGAGCGCACTTACGAAAAATTTTTCCGCCAAAATCGTCTGCCGCATTTGTGGTGCCCCGGTTGCGGCAACGGTATCGCAATGAAAGCGATCGTGCAGGCGATTGAAAAAAATCCGAACTTCACGCAGGACAACACGGTTATCGTCAGCGGTATCGGTTGCTCCAGTCGCGCAAGCGGTTACATGGACTTCGACACGCTCCACACGGCGCACGGGCGGGCGATTCCTTTCGCGACGGGCATTAAATTGGCGCGCCCCGAATTGAACGTTGTCGTCATCACGGGCGACGGCGATTGTACGGCTATCGGCGGCAACCATTTCATTCACGGCTGTCGGCGCAACGTCGACTTGACTGTCGTGCTGTTCAACAACAACATTTACGGCATGACGGGCGGGCAGGCGTCGCCGATGACTCCGCTCGGCAAAAAAGCTACGACCGCGCCTTACGGCAGTGTCGACCGTCCGTTTGACGCGTGCAAATTGGCGGAAGCCGCAGGTGCCACTTATGTTGCCCGTTCGACGGCGTTTCACGTTCAACACATGGTCAAGACGATTTCCGACGGGCTGGACAATCGCGGCTTTTCGTTCGTCGAAGTGCTCGTGCAATGTCCGACGGCTTACGGGCGTCGAAACAAAATGGGCGACCCCGCAAAAATGATGGCGTGGATGCGCGACAACGCCGTCATGAAGTCCGCGTGGGACAAGTTGCCTGACGACAAAAAAGTCGGCGACAAGTTCCCAATCGGGCTGTTTTACAAAGCCGAAGCCGAACCTTACGACGCGGCTTATCAACACGTCATTGAAGCGGCTGGAGGTGTCGGCAATGCGTAAACAACTTCGACTGTCGGGCAGCGGCGGTCAAGGCGGCAACGTGACGTTGCATCCAATTGGTGTCGTCCGCGACGTTTCCGACAACCGCAACTCGTCACTGCGCTCAAACGAATCGCAAACGATTGGAGGCGTTACACAATGAGGCAACAACTTCGACTGTCGGGTTCGGGCGGTCAAGGCGTCATTACGGCGGCGATTATTCTTGCCGAAGCCGCCGTGTCCGAAGGCAAAAACGCCGTTCAATCGCAAAGCTACGGACCCGAAGCTCGCGGCGGCGCGTCAAAATCCGAAGTCATCATCGACGACGAAAAAATTTATCACCCGCACGTGAAAAATCCCGATTACGTTTTGGCAATGACGCAAAAGGCAGCCGACAAATATTTTCACGACTTGAATCCCGAAGGCACGCTGATTCTTGACGACGATTTGGTACCGACTTCGCCCGCGTTCAAAAACATTGTTCGCGTCCCGATAACGAAACTTGCCGTCGAGAAGCTCGGCAAAGCACTGTTCGCCAATATCGTCGCACTCGGCGTGATTGTCAAAGTCACAAAGCTCGTCGACTTCGAGACGATTAAAAAATCCGTCGCGACACGCGTTCCGCCACACACCGTCGAACAAAACATGACCGCTTTGCAACTCGGTTACGACGCAGTCTGAAAACTTTTCGGCAACAAAAAAAGTCCCCCGACTTCGTGTCGAGGGATTTTTGTTTGCGTCGTCAGCCGTTAGAAGCAAGCTGTTTTGCTTTTGCGAAGTCCGCCTTTGCTAATGTCCTATTTCCTAGTTTTGCATAATATTCTCCACGAAGGTAATATGCCATGGGTTCTTTAGGGTTAATCTCAATTTCTTTAGTCAAATCTAATATAGCTAGCTCATACTGTCCTAATTCTCCATAAGAAACGCCTCTCCTGCGATAAAATATAGCCTTTTTCGGATTGAGCGCGATTGCTTTACTAAAATCAGCTATAGCCATCTTATATTGATTCAAATTAACATAATCAAGTCCGCGCTTGTCATATGCATTTATATATTTCGGATTAAGTTGAATAGCTTTGGAATAATCTTTAATAGCCAGCTCTGTTTGAAATAATCTGTCGTAAGCAAGACCTCGATTGTAGTATGCAACTGCATCATTTGGATTTTTTTGTATTTGAGCAGTGTATTTTTGAATGTGTTTATTTTCTTCGGCTTGAGCGACACCGTTCGCGAGGAAAAGAGCGGCGACGAAAAGAACCGTTGCAATCACGCGCTGGAAAATTTTCATGTTGATCATAACAAACACCTCGACAGCGATTATAATTGTTTTTTTTTTCTGTCAAGTTAAAATCCCCCGCGCAGATTTACGCAGGGGATTTTTTCATGTCGGTTGACGGTCAGAAATCCAAACTTGCAAGCACGTCGCCCGTGTCGAGATCGAAGATTTTAATTCCGTCGTCGGTGATTGTCGCGACGGACGTGCGCTTGTCGGGACGATTCGACAGGTACGGCGACACCGTGCCCGGGTTGAGGAAAATCGTCGAGCCGCGCCGCTCCAAAACCGTCGTGTGCACGTGCCCGCTGATAAAAATGTCCGCGTGCAGGTGAGCCGCCATTTTGTCTTTGTCGGCGTCGGTCGGCAGGTGGTGACCGTGATTGACGACAATCCGCTTGCCGCCCGCCAAAACGTGCGCATACGGCGCAAGCGGCGTTTCGAGTACGTCGTCGTCGAGTTCGGAATCGCCGTTGCCGCGTGCAATGACGAACGGGATTTTCGAGCCGTTAATCAACTGCGCCAAAGCTTTCGGATTGTAATCGTCGACGCGATAATTGACGTTTCGCGCCCCGTGATTCAAAACGTCGCCCGCGTGCAGAATCAAATCGGCGTCCGCGAAGAATTTCTCAATCGCCCGTACAACTCGCGGTTCGTAGCCGTGCGTGTCGCTGATAACTCCAAGTTTCATGTCAAAGCCCTCCCGTGCTGTGTTAAAGTTTGTTAATGGTATTTGTCTGCAGATTTTTCAGTCGCTGAAAATGTCGTCGCCGAATGCGTAAAAAATCACGCATATCAGCATCATCAAAATTATCACGTCGCCCAAACGAATCACCTGCCAAAAGAAATTGCACGAATAGTGGTTAGTGGTTAGTGGATAGATTTTTTCTAACCACTAAACGTCACGTTGCCACCAAACCTAACACTAAGCCTGCGACGCCCGACGCAAGCAAAACTTTAATCACGCCGACTTTCAATCTGACTGCCGCAAGTGCCGCGATTAAAATCACCGCGCCTTTCGGGTCGAACGTCGCCGCCAAATTTTCGGGAATGTCTTCGGCGTTCCACACGGCAAGCAAGACGAAACTCACGCACGCCGCCGCAATCAGAGCCATGACCGCGGGTCGCAAGCCGTTCAAAATGCCGTGAATCGCGCCCAAGTCGCCGTATTTGAAAATTATCTTCGCCAAGGCAATGCACAGAAAAATACTCGGCGTGACGAAACCCGCCGTCGCGCAGACAGCTCCGCAAAGTCCCGCGATTTTCATGCCCGCGAACGTCGCCGCGTTAATGCCAATCGGACCGGGCGTCATTTGCGAAATCGTAAAGATGTCAATGAATTCGCTTAAGCTCAACCAGTGGTAGGTATTGACAACGGCCGCTTGAATCAACGGCATCGACGCGTAACCGCCGCCGACGCACACCAAGCTGATTTTCGCGAACTCCAAAAACAGTTGCAGGTAAATCAATTCGATCGCCTCCGAACGTTACTCATACTTTTTGTCGCGCATGAGGAAAAAGCCGATTATGCCGTCAATCGCAACCAAAAGCATGATGTTGACGTCGAAGAACAAATTCGCCACGAAGGTCGCGACGATTATAACAATCGGCAACAACAGTTTCTTCGCGAACTGTTTTTTGAGCAGGTCAATCGCCACGTTCAAAAGCAAAGCCGTCGCGCCGCACTGCATGCCCTTCAAGACGAGCTGAACGTATTCGTTCGACGCGACAAGGTCGTAAAATTTCGCCACGATTGTGATGATGATAAGCGGCGGCAGGACGGTCGCCAACATGCCCGTCAACGCGCCCGCGACGCCCGCCATTCGGTAGCCGAGCATGATTGCCGTGTTGACAGCCATGACGCCCGGCGTCGATTGCGCGATAGCAACCATGTTGAGCGTTTCTTCGTCGGTTATCCAGTGATATTCGTCGACGTATTTGGCTTTGAGCAGCGGAATTATCACGTAGCCGCCGCCGACGGTGAACATGCTGACGATAAACGTCGACTTGAACAGCGTCCAGTAAAAATTTCTGTCGGTTTTGATGTTCGTCAAGGTGAAGTCCTTTCGATAAAGTTTGTGACGCGGCAAGCTCAATTTGACGAGCGAGCGCGGACAGCTCCAATTATTTGTGCACTTTTTAAAACTGTCGCAACGACAACTCCTGAATAGCGGTAACGTTGCGGATTACACCAATTGGATGCAACGTCCACGTTGCTTCCGCCACTTTTAAAGTGGCTGTTCGTCAAGGTGAAGTCCTTTCGATAAAGTTTGTGACGCGGCAAGCTCAATTTGACGAGCGGGCGCGGGTGACACCAAATGTTCCCCCGCTTTCAAAGCGGGTCTTTTGCTGCCAAAAGAAAGTAACATTTCACACAAGTAAAGTCTCCAAGCCGATTTGCTTGACGACACGGCACGGATTGCCGAACGCCAAAACGTTGTCGGGTATGTCTTTGGTGACAAGCGATTTCGCGCCGATAATCGAGCCGGAGCCAATCTTCACGCCGGGCAAAACCGTCACGTCACCGCCGAGCCAAACATCGTCGCCAATTTCAATCGCCGCCGCACGTTCAATGCCTTTGGCACGCTGAACTTTGTCGATCGGGTGAATCGCCGTGTAAAAGCCGCAGTTCGGTCCGACGAAAACTTTCTTGCCGAAACGAATCGTCGCGCAGTCCATCAGATAGCAGTTGTGATTCAAAAACGTGCCCGCGCCGAGATAAACGTTGTAACCGTAATCGACCATGAACGGCGACAAAATTTCGACGGCTTCAACGTCAACGTGCGGCAAAATATTTCGCAACAACTCACGTCTGCGCGGCAAATCACAAAGTTTCGTCGCGTTGAGTTCCAAACACAGATCTTTGACGAAAGCGCGCTGTGCAATTAAATCCGCGTCGAAGTTCGCATCGTACCACTGACCGGCAAGCATTTTTTCTCTTTCAGTCACCGTGACCGCCTCCAAAAAATTTTGCTCATTATATCGAATCGGCAAGACTCGTGCAAAATTTTTCACGGCGAAACGGGAAAATTCTTGTCGACGTTAAAACTTTTCTTCGATATAATTCACGTAAAATATCAGTCAAAGGAGTGACAGACCGTGGCCATGGTGATTAACAACAATCAAGACGCGTGGATTTCAATCGGTGAGCTAAACCGCAACATCAAAGACACGGTTCGCGAGTTCGAGAAAGTTGTCACGGGGCAGGAGATAAATTACGCCTCCGACGACTCGTCCAAATACTCAACGTCCGAGAGAATGCGCACGAAAATTCGCGCCCTGGAACAAAATCAACAGAACGCCAAAGCCGGTATGCTCATGCTCACTATGGCGGAAGAAGGCATCCAAGAGCAGCTCGACATCTTGAAGTCGATTAAAACGCGGGCAATTCAGGCTTCCGACGCGACTGCCTCCGACGACGACCGCCGCTGGATTCAAAGCGAAATTGACGACGGCTTTCGCAAAATCGACGACATTGCTTATGAGATCGAACACAACGGCATCAATCTTTTGACGGGCAACGTGCCGATTCGCGAAACGACCGTTGGTTGGCAGCTTTTGTTGACGCCGCAGATAGTGGAAGATTCGGACATGCATTTGATTGACGACGTGTATTTTCAACTCGACGGCATTGACGGACCGTTTGACGCCTTTTGTCGCTATCAATCGGTGCCGACGCCGAGTCCGTCGCTTTTGAACGGCAATTCATCCGAAAACCTTTCGGGCGGCACGGACGGCACACCCGCGCAGTTTGAAATGGATTTCAGCGGCAAAAGCGTCAGCGACCTCGTCGGCAAGGCTTTTCAAATTCGCGGCGTCACCGAACGCGGAAATTTGACGAATTACTACACGAATTTCGCAATAATCGACTCAAGCAGGAGCGGCACACCGTACAACACCGGCAACTTTAACGTCGTCGACATTGCGGGCATGGACAAAAGTTCTGCCTTGAGCGCAATCGCTTCCACAGTCAACAGCGTGTCGAATTCCGCTTACACCACCGCGGCAGTCAACGGCGACAAAATTGTCTTCACGTCGAAGAACACGCAGACCGAATCCGACAACATGCGCTTTTATGACACGTACACCAACCCGACAACTACGGGCGGCGTCGTTGGACATGCGGGAGCTTCGGCGACAGGTTTGGGCTTGAACGGCATGCGAACTTCGGGCGGCACGAATGCGACTTACACGACAATTCACCACGACGCTTATACCGACGACACGGACAGGTATCACCCCGCCTGGGACGAACGAATTTTAGATCAACCTGCCACAAGGGCGACAATGTCTTTCAACGTGTCGGGCGCGGCGGCAGATTCGGGCATCACCTTCAACAGCAGATATTTCAAATTCGTCACCGACCCGAGCGACCCGTATTATTCAAGCACGCGCAATGCCGACGGCGTCACTTATGTCGGTCTCGGCTACACGGGCAGAGTGACGACGAACAGCTTTTACATGGACTTCAGCAACGGGCAAGTCAACGTAAGTTCAATCGGCACGGGCACTTATTACAACGGTTTCGCTATCGGCGACAACGGTTATGCCGAAGTTGAATCCGTGCCCGCGACCGTCACGGCACTTGGGCTTACGGGCTTGAACGCGCCGACAACGCAAACCGTTCGCGGCGTCGACGGGCAACTTGCAACTCACGACATGGACTTGACCGCCTACGACACGACCGATTCGGCAATGCTCGAAAGTTTTATCGAAGAATTGCTTGTAGGCTCGCTTCACTTGAACTATAAGCAAAACGCCAATTCAAACCAACAATCCGTCGCTTATGAATTTCTCGACTACAAAATTCCCGAAACACTCGAAACGCTTCAGCGGCTTAACGGTTCGATAAAGCTTGACTTGAACAATCTTCGCACGGCTGTCGAAGGCGGCAAGACAATCGCGGACGCTTTTATCGACATGATGACCGCGCAGAATTCGCGTTTCAGCAAAGTCACCACCGACGACGGCAAAAAAATCCTGCGCACGACCGCCACCGCAAAAGGTGTTTTCGGCAACGAGGACAGTTTGAGCACCACCGCCGACCAATTGAGCCACTACACGCTTGATTTTCGGCAATGGTTGCAGGACAACGGTGCCGCCGCGTTGAGAAATCTTCCGCGTTACCTCGACGGCAAAGGTTTTCGATTTTACTGCGCGACCGATACCGAACACTGGTTCAATTTCGCGTTCACAAGCGGCGAAGACGAAAGCGACCGTCCGCAAGGCATTTCGGGCGCACATTTGGAGACAATCCCGATTGACGTGTCAAGCTTGAATCCGACTGCGCTTGCGGGTCTTTCGTTTGACGAAATTGTCGAACGCATGGTTGAAACGATTTACGAGCAGGCGAATCCGCATCTCCAAGCCGACAGACACAATCTTTACCTGGTCAAAAACGCCGAAAAAGGCACAATCACCATTTACGACGAACGTCAAGAAGACGTGCTGTCAAACCCGCGTGACTTCCCGTACGCCCGCGAAAAAGGCGCGAAAATCGGCGACGGCGTGCTTGACGACGTGCAAAAAACGACCGTTCAGGTGCCCGCGAATCAACGTCAGCTTGCAATTCAGCACACCGACTATTCAAGCCAATACATACTGTTGCACGTGCCGCAAACGACGATGAATCACATCTTCAAGCTTGACCCCGATTGGCCGGATTACTCGAAATTCAACATCACCACGCAGGACGGGCGCGATTATCTTTTGGGCAAGAACTCCGTCGGCGCGCTCGACAAAGGGCTAGAATTTCTGTTCAGTGCTTTGACGACCGTTCGGGCGCAGAATTCAATGTTGCGTTACACCGAGGCGGATCTTTTCACGAATTACGAAAACGAAACCGAAGCCGAATCGAAAATCCGCGACACCGACATTGCCAAAGCTTACGTCAACTTCACGAAATCGAACATGCTTGCCAAAGCCGCCGAAACGATGCTCGCGCAGGCGAATCAGAACGCCGCAAAAATTATCGAATTGCTTGACCGCTCGAAGCTTGACGATAAGTCCGACGACAAGAAATCCGCGACCGACAAGTCCGACAAAAAATCCGCCGACAAGAAAACTTACGCTTACGGATATTTCGGCACGCCGACAACTCAACGCGACAAAAAATCTGCGACCGACAAGTCCGACAAAAAGACTTCCGCCGCCGACAAGAAATCCGTCAACAAGGCGAAAACTGCTTACGACCGTTTCGGCACGCCGACATATCAGCGCACGAAAACTTCAGCCAAAAGGTAATCGCCGCCCGTGTACGAAAGTTCATGAGGTGAAGAAAATTTCTTTGTACGTGTCCGTCAGACGCGGTTCGGCGTCACGTCGGATTTTGTGTTTCTGCCGATAGAGAATATACGCACGCGCCGTGTTGAATTCGTCAAACTCCATCAACTTAAGCTCAACCGGGTCTTGAATCTCCTCAACGCCGATTTCCCGAATCAATTTGTCGATATATTTTAATTTTACGGGGTAATTGGTCAGCGGTTTGAATCTGCGCCATTCATTTTGATTGTTCATGCCCGGCACCCCTCTCAATCAAGAAATCTCTTTTCCACGCTTACCACTCACGCACAAATGTTTCACGTTGACGCTGTTGTACTTCACGCACCGTATAATTTCGTTTGTTGCGACATTTGACCGAGCAATATTTGCTTCGATCGTCACGAGCCTCGAAGTCTTTGCCGCAATATGCACATGCTTTAATCATCGTCATCACTGAAAATGTCAATCAGCCACATTGAGCCGTTTAGAGCACCTGCCATCCACGCAAACTGTGGCGAAATCGGTGTGAACATATCGACAACGGACTCGTTCCAACGGATTTGATAGCCGCTGTGTCCGTTGCGGGTGTAGGGCATTTCTTCGCCATAAATTTTCGCCGATCTGTGTCGGATTCAGAAAACCCGTTTCGTGTTCGGCAGGCGGCAACAGCTGTTTGAGCGAATCGAAGTTGAGTTTGCAATTATCTCCGACAATATCAATCGCTTGCGAAATCGCAATACCACGCTGAACAGCATTTTCGTCACGTGACTTCCAAATCAGCCGATAAAGCATGTTTTCTGAGATGAAGTCGACTTTCCCAACTTTCTTGGGAAAATTAAACTCCGTCAGATAGCCGTTGATTGTCTCCCAACGGATGTATTCGACGCCATTTTTCTCTTGAGTCCAGCCCAAACCGCGAGCAACGTCTTCGGCATTGAGCCACGCTGTGCCGTTTTCGTCGATATAACCGCGAACTTCTTGAACGGTGTGTCCTTCATGATTTTTACTCCTTTGTCTGTTGAAGTTTCTCAAGGTCATTCCCGCCGCCGAAAATGATTTGACGGCGGTACAACTCTTTATCTCTCAATGAGCATATCTCTCAATTCTTCGCTTCGGTAATCGGGATACCGGCTTCAGTCGGAACGTACACGACGGCGTTTTTTGTTTCGTGCAACGCTTCAATCCAAAGATAATGAATATACGCGTCGTTGTTTTTGAGACTGTCGCCGATGATTCGGTTCTTGAACGGCTATTTGTCTGTTCTGTTCGGCGCGAGCGAGTTCGGCTTCACCGACTTTGTTCTGTTGCCGGACTTTGTACGTCGGGTACAAAAAATTCATCCCCGTTGTCGAACGCTTCGATAAGCTCTGCGTAAACCTCTTCAGCCGCTTCTTTCGTGCGAAATGTCCCAAACGTGTACGAAATCTTCACTTTTGAAATCGATACTGTGCGCCGTACCGAAATTGAAGATTTGTCCGCGCTGAGAAACGATAACCATGGTGCTTACCGCTTAACGCCGATTGACTGCGTTTTTGAGCAATTTGAAAGCTCTGAACGCGGCGTTTTTTTGCGGCGGCGTGATACCTTCTTCGCCCGTGCGCGGGTTGCGCATTTTTCTTTCGGCGACACTGCGGACGCAGAATTTGCCAAAGTTCGCAATCTGCAATTCTTCACCTGCGATTAATTCCTCCGCAACGGCGTCGAACAAATCGTTGATGATTCTTTCCGCTTGAGCTTTCGGCAGGCGTAGAATTCCGCAATTTTTTTAACGAGATCGAATTTTGTCATTTGAAATTACCTCCACAAAGTTTGTCATGGTTCCAAAAGCGCGGGCGTCCCGTTTCGACAATGCCGAACAAAATTTTCAGCGTCCGCACAATCGACGCCTGTGTCTGTCTTTAAAAATCAAGAATTTGCGCATGATTCTTCGCACATCTCAATCAAACTTCATGTATCGAATTTTTATGTCGCCCGTCAGAACCAAACCGTCGCGAATTTTGAGATACGGGTTAAGATCGTTCACGTCATCTGCCATTTGAGATACGTAAATTCGGCGACAGTCCTTATCGCAATAATTCGAGCTTCATGCCTTGCCACCGTCTCTACGAGTAACTTCAAGCAAACGCCGTATTTCTTTCAGAACCGGCACGCCTTCGGACTTAACCTGCGCGGTTGTAGCTGAAGAAATTAATGGTGACACGAGCGCACATGCCGCTGTAAAAGTCCTGCGAGAAAAGCTCCGTGTACGCTATGCCGCAATAAACCACGGCTCTCCGTCACGCATGACGACTTCGATTGAGCCGGGAATGATCGCATAAACACCGTTGATCCGCAACTGCGCCGTTGAAATCCTGTCTTGTGTCGTCGGCGGCAACGAGTGTCGGTTTGCCTTGCGCTTTTCTGACAAATTCGCCGACGAGTTCTTTGAATTTTGATGCGCCGAGCATTTTTTCAATCTCTCACCGCGCTTTGAGAGTACGCTTATGTCTTCAAGCGACAAAAGTGCGGGTGACCGCTCAACCACAGCGACGAAATCATCAAATGCCGAAACTTTTCGGGTAATGCCGCTTCAAGTCTCGGCGCACGTGTGCAATTCAACCAACTATGTGCGCTTGAAGGCGACAATAATTCGTGCACACTCATCTTTCGCCGATCTGCGTCGGGTTGGCGATTACGCGTCCAAGCCCGATGATTTCAAATTCGACAATTGTTCAGCGACGCATATTCCGAGTTATCAAGACGTGTGGGGCGAAAACGTTCGGACAATCAAACTGCATTCGACAAAATTCACACTCGACGGTAAGTTTCTGCTCAATCACGACACAAAGCAATTCGTCAATTTGAACGAGTACAAAGCGGCTTCAATCGACGAAAATGGTTGAGCTATTCACCCGTTGCCGTTGCTTACGGCAGTCGGCAATGACCGTTGGATGAGCGATTTTCATGAAGGCGGCGTCGGGTACGAGCATGTCGGCACATGGGCATCCATTGAGCGCAATTTCTACCACACAGATTTTGACGCGCAGCTTCAATACGGTTTGCTTGTTTCCGCCGATAAGCTGAAAGCGCATCGGTTCACAGAGAGCCGATTCGGGAGATTTGCAAAAGCAAAGCGGCGAAATTCTGATGAGTCCGCAGGAGATTGGCGGCGTCGGAGCGCGTCATTTCTGCACGGAACACGAGGCAGATCGTTCAGCGACATTTCACTCGTCGTGAGCTTGACGGCGTGGTAAAGAAAGTTGTCAAAATCATCGGCGACGCGGCGAAAAAATCGTTCCCGAAATATCGGTACGTCGAAAAAGTTCACGAAATTCGGCAATGGGCAAATGTTTGTCTGACGAAAATCGACACAAAAAAACTCTCCGTCTTCGACGACGAAGAGTTTTTCTTTGAAACCCGCAAGAGTTTGCCGAGCGAATACAGTGACTTTACAACGAGTTGCTTGAATTCTACACGGTTGAAGATCTTGAGAGGTATCGCGAAGATTTCGGGGACGAAGTGATTTATCAGCTTTACATTGACGGCTACGGTCCGTTAAAAGCTGTACAAGTGCATCGTGCTGTTCATCATTTCGACCGTGACGGAGCCGTCGTCGACGCGCAGGACGTTGAGCGCCATGTTGAATTGCGCGATTGCCCACATTTTGTGAATCGGCATGCCCAAAGCCGCACACAGCAACAGCCGAATCGCCGCGCCGTGCGAAACGATTATGACGCGGTTGTTGTCTTCGTTTTCGGCGACAATTTTTCGGACGGCGTTGACCACACGAGTTTGACAGTCGGCAAAAGTTTCACCGTGCGGCGGTTTACACAGTTCGGGCGCGGTGAAAAATTTTTCAAAGTCGTCGGGCGACTCTTCCACCAAAGTTTTGATGGATTGACCTTCCCAATCGCCGAAACTTGCCTCGCGCAGTTCGGGCACCTGTTGAACTTTCAAGTTGAATCGTGCCGCCAAAATGTCAGCCGTCGCCTTCGCACGAATCAAGTCGCTCGAATAAATCGCGTCGACCGTGTGGAAGGGTGCGTGCATTGCCAAAAGCCGCGCCTGGTGAAGCCCGACCATAGAAAGCTGAACGTTCGAGTTGCCCTGCAGTCTGCCTGACGCATTCCACTCGGTTTCGCCGTGGCGTATCAAAAAAATTCTGGTCAACGCAATCGCCTCCCGAAAAGTAAAGACACAGCAACTTGAGTCTGTGCCGCCTTCGATTGTTTTTTGGTAAAGATAACAAAAATTTTTCGCGAACGCAACTGTAACTGCAATTAGTGGCTGTTGGTAAATCTTGAGCAGCATGGCGCGTTTTTTTTGACGGCTGTCGTCGACGATTGTGGTTACCAAACTTTCGGCGCGGCTTTTGTCGAGACCCGCCGTCGGTTCGTCAAGAATTCCGACACAACCGTTGCAAGTGCAGCGAATCCGTCATTTTCGGCGACTGTCCGTCAAGGAAAAAGCGTTTTGCCGAGTTCAAAGCGTCCGAGTTCCGCGAAATAATTTGAATCGTGCGTGATGACAATCAGCGTGCGATTTTTTTTGCGGCTGTCGGCGACGAGTGCGGTAACCAAACTTTCGGCGCGGCTTTTGTCGAGACCCGCCGTCGGTTCGTCAAGAATCAAAATGCCGGGCTCCGTCGACAACGCCAACGCAATTTGCAGGCGATTTCGTTCGCCGCCCGAAAGTTTCGCGCCGTCGAAGCCGATTTCCGAATCAATGTCGAAGCCGTCAAGCCCGCAAAGTTTCAGCGCGTCGAAAATTTTTTCGTCGGACACGTCGCCGCAATAAATTTTGAAGTTCGCCCGAATCGACGCGGAAAAAATGTAATTCGCGAACGTCGACGCAGAAATTGTCCCGCCCGTCGCGACGGTGCCCGACTCCGCCGCAAAAAGTTTCGTCAGCAGGTACAGCAAAGTCGTCTTGCCCGCGCCCGATTCGCCGACAATCGCAAGCATTTCGCCGCGTTTGACCGTCAAGCTCAAGTCGCGCAGAATTTTTTCGGATGAGTAGCCGAAAGTGACGTTTCGCATTTCGACGGCGTTGTTGATAAGGGACAAGCGACACGGGACACGGGACAAGTTTTTTTCGTCGGGTAACGTGACGGCGCGAATTTTCTTCCACGTGCGAATTGACGACGGAATTTGTGCGAACAGTTCAAGCGTCGCCAAAAATATCAACGCCCAGACCGTCAACGCGATTTTGTCAACCGTCGCGCCGAGTTTCAACAGCACAAAAAAAAATCCCGCCGCGACGAAAATTTTTATCGCCGTGTCGAAATTGATCTGCCGCGCCGTCAATCGAAAACTGTCCGCGCCGAAAGTTTTTGCCGCCGTGTCGAGTGATTGAATTGCGGGTTCGACGCCGAAAATTTTCAGTTCGTCGCGCCCGTCCGTGAAGTCCAAAATTTTTTCGCGGTAAAGCGAATCGTCGGTTGCCTGCGCGTCAAGCAACGCCGAAAGAATTATCGTCGCCACGAAAATTGCCGGCAATGTCAACGCGAACATTTTCAGCGGCGCGAACAAAAATCCCGTCAACAAAACCGTCACGAGCGCGGCGGTCACGAGCGGCAAAATCACTCGCGGCAGGAAATCTTTCAGCAAGTCCGCCGAAATCGTCAGCGCGTGCAAAAGTTCGCCTTCGTGCGTGCGTCCCGACTTCAGCGGCAAGACTTTCGCGACGCGACGGAAAATTTCTTCGCGCAGGTCGTCGAGCGACGCGAAAATTATTTTGTGCGACAAAAATCTGTCCGCGTAACGAAGTGCGGCGCGTGAAATGCCTGCCGTGCGAACGAGCGTTATGCCGACCGACAGCGCGCTGAGCGGCGGGTGCAATGCGGCGGACGCGATTAACCACGCGGCGGACGCCATTAACAAAATTTCCGACAGTGCCGCCGAAATGTTCGCGACAATCGCGGGCAAGAATTTCAATTTCACGAGCGTCACCTTCCGCGAACATTGTAACCGAAAAATTTCCTGCCGACAACGAAAAAACCTCCGACGTGTTGTCGAAGGTTTTTTTTTGCGTCTTGCTTGCCGATTGTCGCTCGCGAATCAACTTTTATTTGCAGTTATTAATGATGGTCTCGTAGGTCGGATAAAGGTTGGTTCTCGCCCAATACTCGACTGCCCAGTTCGCTTGCTCGTAAGTGATGGAATGGTTGTCGCCGTGCTCATCTTTTATGAAGAAACTGTCCTTTCCAAAAAAGTGGTAGTTGGTTTCGATTCCAACCTCGTTGTACATTCTTTCGGAATACTTGTTCGGGGTGAAGGTGCCGCCCGCGACTTGGTCAAGTTGCTCGTCGGTGAGTTGTTCGAGTTGCGCGTTGATTTTATTGAGATTTTCTTCTCTGGTTGCCATTGTTATCAAGCTCCTTTCTGTGCGGTTGATTTTGTCGACGTGTCGGTCGCGAATCAACTTTTATTTGCAGTTATTAATGATGTCCTCGTAGCTCGGCTGGCGGTGATCGTGTAGTATCCAGTAGTTGACTGCCCAGTTCGCTTGCTCGTAAGTGATGGCCTTGTAGTCACCGTTCCTATTTTTCGCCCAGAACTCGTCCTTTTCAAAGAAGTGGTATTCGGTTTTGATTCCGGCAAAGTGGTATTCGCTTTCAGTGAACTCGTTTTTGTCGAAGGTGCCGCCCGCGACTTGGTCGAGTTGTTCGTCTTTGAGGATTTCGTCTTTGAGAATTTCTTTCGTCATGGTGATTACCGCCTTTCAAATGGTTGATTTTGTTTTGTGCACCTTATACGTCGGAAGGTCGATTGCGTTACACAGCTTAGCAAAAAAATTTTTTCGCCGTCAACGTGAAGTGTCGGTCAAAGTTCGTCGAGTGTGACGCGTCCCAACTTGCCCGAACGAAAATCCGTCAACACAAGCCGCAAAACTTTTTCGGTGTCGATTTCGCCGCCTTTGACGAGACAACCGCGTTTGCGTCCGATTAAATTCAAAAGTTCGTGCGCGTCCGTCGGAAGTTCGTCGAGCTTGTAACGTTCGCGAAGTCCCGCAGGATTTTTTTCGGCAAGCGTCGCCAAAAGTTTCGTGACGGTCGGCTCAAGGTCGTGAATTTCGTCGCTGATTGCGTAAGTCCACGAAAGTTTCAGAGCAACGTCCGCGTCGTCAAACTTCGGCCACAAAATCCCCGGCATGTCGAGCAAGTCAAGCCCGTCGGCGATTTTAATCCACTGTTTGGCGCGTGTGACGCCGGGTCGATTTTCGATTTTGACGTGATTCGTGCCCGCAAGCCGATTAATCAGCGACGACTTGCCGACGTTGGGAATGCCGACAATCATCACGCGGGCTGAACGCGGCTTGGCACCTGCGCGGGCGAATTTGTTCGTCTTCGGCGCGGCGATAGATTTTGCAAGCGCGATTAAATTTTTGATGCCCGTGCCTTTGACGGCATCGACGGCAACAGCTGAAATGTTTTCGTCGCGGAACTTTTTGAGCCAGGCGTCAACGGATTTTTTGTCGGCAAGGTCGGCTTTACCGAGCACGATTAGACGCGCTTTGTCGCCCAAAATTTCACGGAGCAGCGGATTTTGACTGCTTGCGGGAATTCGTGCGTCCAACAGCTCAATCACAAGGTCGACGAGCGATAAGTTTTCGCGAATCAAACGTTCGGCTTTTTTCATGTGGCCGGGGAACCACTGCAAATTTTTTTCGTCCATGGCGTTATTTGATTGCAGAAACAACAAGTCCGCCGATTGCAACGACGATTGCGCCGAAGCCGACGACCGCCGCGATTGTCATCGTGTGAAGTTGGTCGCTGAGCTTATCGAACTTTGAATCGATTTTTTTGTCCATTTCGTCGAACTTCGAATAAAACCGCTGATTCATTTCGCGCATATCGGCTTCGTGTTTGGCTTGTGCGGCTTCACGTTTAGCTTGCTCTTCGTC
>JAFVBP010000297.1 GCA_017479925.1 Selenomonadaceae bacterium
AGTGCGAAACTGTTTTGACCGCGTGATCTAAAATCGCGACGCCGTCGGTCGTCATGTCGTAAGCGTAGAGCTTCAGGACGTTCATGAAATTTGTCATTGTGGCGGTTGATGTGGACATTTAATCATCTCCTTCGAGTGTTGCGTTGAATGTTACTTTTCTTTCGCAAAAGAAAAGTAGCAAAAGAAAACAGTTCGCTACGATACATCCTGTATCGTGCGCGAACGGCGGCCGTCATCCATGACGGCCTTTTTTGTCGTGCGTTATTTTGCTTGTGACCAGTTGTCGCCCGAATGCACGTCGACCGTCAGCGGCACCGAAAGTTCAATGACGTTTTCCATTGCGTCACGGAGAATTTTTTCGACGGCGGCAAGTTCGTTCGATTTCGCCTCAAGGACAAGTTCGTCGTGCACCTGAATGATGATTCGGCTGTCGAAGTCGCGAAGATTTTTTTCGGCGCGAATCATTGCAAGCTTGATAATGTCGGCGGCGGTACCTTGAATCGGCGTGTTCATTGCCACACGTTCGGCGAAACTGCGCAGGTTGAAATTCGGGCTGTTAATCGCGGGCAACAAACGCCGTCTGCCGAAAAGTGTCGTCACGTAACCGAATTCGCGGGCTTTGGCAATAGTCGCGTCCATGAAATTTTTCACGCCGGGATAACGCTCGAAGTAGCGCGAAATGTATTCGCCCGCCTCTTTGCGCGTTATGTGAAGATTTTGCGACAAACCGTAATCGCTGATGCCGTAGACGATGCCGAAATTGACCGCCTTGGCTTTGCGGCGAAGTTCAGCCGTCACCGCGTCAATCGGCACGCCGAAAACTTCAGCCGCCGTGCGTGCGTGAACGTCTTGCCCGCGATTAAAGGCGTCAATCAAATTCGCGTCGCCCGACATGTGCGCCAAAAGCCGAAGTTCAATCTGCGAATAATCGGCGGACAAAATCTTGTCGAACGGCTCCTGCGGCTCGAACAGCGCACGAATTTGGCGGCCTTCGTCGGTTCGCACGGGAATGTTTTGTAAATTCGGGTCGGAACTCGACAACCTGCCCGTCGCGGTGACCGTCTGATTAAAATTCGTGTGAATTCGCCCGTCGCCGCCGATTAGTTTCGCGAAGCCGTCAAGGTACGTCGATTTGAGTTTCGTCAGCGTGCGGAAATTCAAAATCGCCTCAGCTATCGGGTGAAGCAGCTTGAGTTCTTCCAAAACTTCCGCGCCCGTCGAAAAGCCGGTTTTGGTTTTCTTGACGGGCGGCAATCCCAGCCGAACGAACAAAATTTCGGCGAGTTGCTTTGATGAATTGACGTTGAACGGTCTGCCCGCAAGGTCGTAAATTTTTTCTTCGAGCGCGAGAATTTGTCGGGACATTTCGGCGGATTTTTGTTGCAGGCGAATTTTGTCGACGAAAACGCCGCGACGTTCCATCTGCGCCAAAACTTCGGTAAGCGGCAATTCGATTTCGCGGTAAAGTTTCGTCAAATTCGCGTCGGCAAGTTTCGTTTCGTACAGCGCGGCAAGTTTTTCGAGCGCGACGACTTGCGCGCCGTCGGACAGTTGCATACCGCCGAATTCGAGCGCAAGCAGTTCGGGCAACGAATATTTGTCGCGTTCGGGGTAGAGCAGATACGCCGCAAGCTCCACGTCGAAAACTTTTTGCGTGTCGGCAACGGTGAATTCGCGCAGGAAATTTTTCAGCCCGCTCAAAACGATTTTGCCCGTGAAGTTGTCGAAAATTTTCTGCATGTTGTCACGCGTCGCCGAGAAAGTTTCACCGTCGAAAATCTTTACGGCGAAGGAGCAGTTTGCGTTACATGCGACGGCAATTTTTTCGGCGGCGAAGATTTTTTCGTCGAACGGCAAGATTTCAGTCGCGGACAAAACTTTTTTCGGCGCGGCAAAAAGACTCGTCATGCCGAAGAGTTCGTGAATTTTTTTCTTCGCCTGATTGAGCGCGTAACGGTCGCAGAATTCGTTGACGCGGGCAAGATCGGGCTTGACGGCAAAACTTTGGGCGTCAAAAGTCACGTTCGGCACGTCGCGAACAATCTGCGCGAGTTTTTTGCTCAAGCGTGCGTCGTCGGCGAAAGTTTCGAGTGCCGTGCGAATTTTTTTCTGCGGAATTTCGTCGCGGTGAGCCAAAACGTTTTCAAGCGTGCCGAATTCGCGAATCAACTTTGCGGCGGTTTTTTCGCCGATGCCTTTGACGCCGGGGATATTGTCGGACGGGTCGCCGCGCAGGCTTTTGTAGTCAACCAGATTTTCGGGCGCGAAGCCGTATTCGTCGCGGAATTTTTGTTCGTCGTAAACGTCAACGCCCGAAGTCTTCGTGAGCAACACCCGCGTCGTCGAGTCAATCAACTGCAAAGCGTCGCGGTCGCCCGTCAAAATGTCCGCAGAGAAATTTTCGGCTTGATTCGCCAGCGTGCCGATAACGTCGTCGGCCTCGTAGCCTTGCGCCGCACAAGTTTTGATTCCCAACGCGCCGATAAATTCTTTGAGCAGGGCAAGTTGCGCGGCAAGTTCGTCGGGCATCGGCGGACGTGTCACTTTGTATTCGGCGAACATTTCGTTGCGGAAAGTTTTTTTCGCCGTGTCGAGAGCAACCGCCGCGAAGTTGGGCTTAAAGTCGCGCAGGACTTTCAATAAAATATTCGCCGTACCCGCAAGCGCGCCCGTCGGTTCGCCGCTCGGTGCCGTCAACGCGGGCATGGCGTGAAATGCGCGGTAAAAAATGCTGCTGCCGTCGACAATCAGAAAAGTTTTCATTGCGGCTTGACCTCGTCGGATTTCGGCTGTTCAAACGGTTTAGTTTCGTCAACTTTCGGTTCGTCGACTTTGGGCGTGTCGGATTTAGGCTCGTCGACTTTGGGCGTGTCGGATTTCGGCTCGTCGACTTTGGGCGTGTCGGATTTCGGCTCGTCGACTTTGGGCGTGTCGACTTTGGGCGTGTCGGATTTCGGCTTATCAGATTTCGGCTTGTCGGGCTTATCGGGCTTGACAGGTTGCGGCGGAACGGGTGTCGCTTGCGGCACGGACTTGAAGCGGAAAATTTTCGTGCCGTCGTCGCCCGTTTGCAGACCGCCTTCCAAATTGAACAAAACCGTCGCGTCGTCGGCGTTGCAGTAAAGTTGACCTTTTTTGTCGTAGCAAATTGCGCTGCCGTACTTCGTCTTGATCGAAGATTGTTTCGGGTACCACTCAAGTTTGATGCGCAAAATTTTCGCTATCGGCACGACGGGCAGATACGAAATTCCTTCGCGCAGGACGGCTTTGGCGAAATAACGCGTGTTGTTCGCGTCGGTCGGCTGAGTGAGTTCGCCGTTGATTTCGACGTTGTAGGGCTTGCCGATAAACGTCGGTTCGCCGTCGGAGGCCTCAATCTTCTGCGAAATGTCGTAGTCGCTCTCAAACGCAAGCACGCCGTAAGGTTCCAGCCACTTCGCCACGTCTTCGACGGTGACATCCTGCCAGCCGTAGCCGTCGGGGTAAATGTAATAGACAACGTCACCGTCGGCGGTCTTTTCGACGACGATTCGGTTGTAGGTGATTTCGACGGGCGTGCCGACTTCGACGGCGTCAAAAAGTTCCTCAACGTCGCGTTCGTTCATGCGAATGCAGCCGTTCGAGACGTAGCCGCCGATGCTTTCGGGGCGATTGGTGCCGTGAATGCCGTAGTTGCCTTCGATTTGCATCCAGCGGTAACCGAGCGGATTGTCGGGACCTGACGGAATTTCGTATTCGGGATCGTCGGGCGAAATCCACGACGGATTAATCGCCTTTTCGCGAATTTTGTAGTAGCCCGTCGGTGTCGGCGTTTCGACTTTGCCCAAACCGAGGTGGTAGACCGCCAGCTTCGTGTTGCCGTCGTAGAAAAGCATCAGTCGGCTTGCCGAGTTGATGAAAATCTTTTTTTCGGCGGACACGTGTTGGGCGGACGCGACGAAAATAATTGCCGCGCCAAAAATGATTGCCGTGAAAAACTTCAACGCGTTCATCTGTGAACATCTCGCTTTCCGAAAAATATTTTCCGCCAATATATCAACCTAATCTGAAAAATTTTTGACATTGCTAACTTGCCTGCAATAAAAAAGCCCGCCTGCTGTCGACGGGAAATTTTTTGCGATAACGTCACGGCTTGCACCAATTGGGTCAAGCGTCACGCTTGCCGCCAATTTCGACGGGGTATGTGACATCGAATCCGAAATCATTACGCATTACGCATTAAGCATTACGCATTGCTTTTCAGTGTCGTTTGACTTGGTACAGCTTGAGCAGGTCGCGAACATTTTCGTGAACGGCGGCGGAAATGTCGTCGTCGGTGAATTTGTTCGCCGCGATAATCGTTTCGGCTTCGACGCGTTCAACTTCGCCGAGTGCAAAAAATTTCGTGCGCCAATCAGCCGTAAGCGTGTCCTCGTACTTGGCGCGGTAGATGATAAACGTTTCGGGCATCCACAAAAGTTCGCGGAATTCGTCAAGATTTTTCCCGAAGGCTTTCTCGAAGAACGTTCGCCCGCGTCCGACTTTGCCGCCCGTCGCGTTGATTATCGCCTGAATCGCACGGATAAATTTTTTGTTCCACTGCCGCCCGACAAAATCGCGGTTACGAAAAAATTTCGGGTCGGCAATCGGACTGTAACGCATCGGGAACGAGTAAATCGACACGTCCAATTCTTCGCAAAGGTCAATGTTGATTTTCAGCCGCGTGTACAAATCTTCGGGCGCGTCGTCAAAATTGTACAGCAGATAATTCGACAGGTCGCGCAAGCCGTGTTTCGCCGCAAGCCGAATCGCCCGCTCGTAAATTTCGCGCTGTTCAATGTGGTCAAAAGCAATTCGCGCCGGCCGCAAATTCAGCTCCGCAAGCCGCGACATTTTGTGTTCGTCAATCAAGCGGGCGTCCAAACCTTGATTGAAGTCGACGTAACGGGCAAGTTTGTTGCGACGGAAATATTTTTCAAACAGCGGGCGAACGAAATCATCCAGCGCGAAAAATTTTTCTTTGACCGCACAGTGAACGTTCAGCAGAAAATTTTCTTCACGCGCCGAACGAAATTCAGCCGACAAATTTTCGGGCAAACGGCGTGCCAATTCGTCGTAAAGCCGAATCATCTTGCGGACATAAGCGCGGTCGTTAAAACCGTCGCGAAGATTTTTCAGCGTAACGGCGTACTCGTCGGGCGGCTGATACGTCGCGCCTTTGCCGAAGCCGCAAGCTTTAATCTCGTCGACAATCTCGTCGAATTTCGCGGACGCCAGGACGTTGTTGTCCATGAGCAAAAGATTTCGTCGAGCACCGAAACGATTTTCCGTCGCCTGCAGTTGACCCAAAATTTCAACGTGATCTTTGTAATGCGGCTCCAACGTGTGCACCGCGCAGAACGAACATTTGCGGATACAGCCCCGCGTCGTGTAGGTGATATACGCGTCCGCGGCGGGATATTTGTAGTCGATTTCGTCGAGAATCGAATAATCGGGCGGCAACGTGTCGATAATCGTGTCGTCGTCCTTGCCGAGGTCGCCCGGCTTGTCGAGCAAGCCGCAATGCGGTTCGATGCCCGTTTCGGCTTCAAAAGCTTTCGGGACGAGAGTCGCCGCCACTCCGCCGACGAAAATTTTTCCTCTGCGCGACAGAAATTTTTTCGCCGCGTTGATTGTCGCGACAGTCACGTCAAAGTAAAACGTGAACAGCGAGTTGACGCAGATTGTGTCGAAGGTCGGGAAGTCTTCGCGCTTGAAACGGTTGTGCAGTTCCCGCAAAAATTCTTCGCAAAAAAATTTCCCGCGCAGATTCGGCACGGCTTCGAGCAAAGTTTTCTTGCCCGTGCGTATGAAGTCGAGCAAAGTTTTCGCGTGACTTCCGAACAGTCGGGCAAGCTCCGATTTGTCTTCGGGCGGCTTGAACAACAGCGGCACGTCGTCGCAATCCGTCGCGAAGAATTTTTCCAGCAACAATTGCGCGCCGAAAATTTTCAGGTCGCCCTTGAAAAATCGCACGTCGTCACCGCGCACGCAGCGAAAATACGTCGACAGCTTCATTAAATTCAGCGGCGGATATTTGTTGTGCCAATTCGGTTCTATCAACAGTACACGACTCATTCGCTGAGCACCGCTTGAATTTTGTCGAGCAGTTCCGCGCCCGAAAGTTTTTTGTTGGCAAGAATTATTTCGTGGATCTCATTGTAAAGCTTGGTTTTCTCACGCGACCAATTCGACGGCGGAAACCGCTTCGGGGGGGGGTATTTCCGTCACCTGTATCCGTGTCGTCGAGCGGCTCAAAGTTTGCATCGATTTGTACGAAAACCTGCGACGTGATTTCGTCGGGATTCGCTTCGGCTTCGTGACGCGTTTTATCGATGAAGTCTTGATTTTCGGCGGCTTTGAACTTCAAGTTCGCAAGCTCGGCTTCATGCTCGGCGGCGTGCGTTTCTTGATATTCGGTCGTGTGAATTGCAATTTTCTGCCGAAACTCTTCGGGCTTGTTCGTCGCATTGAACGCGCTTCTGATGTTTGATGCGTGACGAACGAGTTTTGCCAGCACCTCGAAATAAACTTTCAGTTCGCTTTCAAAAGCTTCGCGGGCTTCGTTTTCCTCGAAATAATCGCGACGGGAATTCGGAATTAAATCGGTGTCGACGGCATGAACTTCGCCGATAAAATATTTCGTGCCACGGTCTTCCTTGAAAAGGTAACCAAACACATTCCAATCGCCGATTTGGATATTGCCCATACGCAAACGAATTCCGCGCATCTTGTAAGAGTCGGTGATTTTCGCTTCGGACAGGACGCCTTTGAATTCCGACAGACCGAACCACATCCAGGCAATCAATTCGCCGTTGCCGTCGTAGAAGTCTTGGAATTTCACGTCAAAAATTTTGTCGTCGCCTCTGGCAGTTCTGATATCGGAGGTGTAATTTTTGACGAGCGGCTTGTCGTTGACGCGAATGTCATATTCGGCAATGCGGGCGTTCAATTCGGCGGCGTGCGCGTAAATTTTCTTTCGGAACTCAAATTGCGGGCTGTAGGCGACGGGCGCGACGAACGACAGATAATCGCGAACTTTGTCGACGTTTAGCAAGTCTTCATTCGTTCTGTTGATGTCAACCATTTCGACACGGAAAAAATGTGCAGGCGTGTCGGGCGTGGCGTTAAACGTGCCGAATTTCATGTTTTCAATCAGTACGTGTTCTGCCAAACGTTTCCTGCCGCTGAAAAATTCTTTGCGAAGTTTTTCGGCGTCGATTGTCAGCGTCGAAACTTTTTTTTCGCCGACAATCTTCGACGTGAAAATCAAAGTTTTGCAGTAAGCAAGCCCGCCGAGTCGCCCGATACCGCGAAAGCCGCGGTCGGTCTCGCGTCTTTTGTCGGAGTTGCCGATATTGCTCATCACGCGCACAAAATCACGCATGGAAAGCCCCGTGCCGTTGTCTTCGATTGTGATTCGGTAATTGTCTTCGTCGATTGTGATTGCGATTTTTCCGTCGCCTTGTGAAAAAGTTCCGCCTTTGACGGCGTCGTCAATCGAGTCGCAGGCATTTTGAACGTATTCGCGGAAGATGTCGAGCGAATTGGTGTACAATCCCTTCGTGACGATTTCGACGATGTTTACTCCAAAGTTGATGTCAATCATAAAAGTGCCTCCTGTCGATATGTTTGCGCTGACGGCTTCGGGCAAAGTGATTTCGCCGTCGACGGATCGCAGTTTCGTCAAGCAAAAGATTTTCCCTGCCGAGGCAAAAAAAATTGCCCCTGCGTTCAAGACGCGGGAGCTTTTTTGTTTGATGCGACGGTCGAACGAATTCACGCGAAGGAACCGACGACATATCCGCCGTCGACGAAAAAATTTTGTCCCGTGATTCGTGCGGCGCGTTCACTAAGTAGAAACAGAATCATGCCCGACACGTCAGAAGGCGTGCACAGGTCGAGCAGGTGCCGCGACAGAAGTTTTTCGCTCTGCTCAAAAAGTTCATTTTGCAACATTTCGGTTTTGACGATGGCCGGCGCGACGGAATTGATTCGGTGTTTGCCTCGAACAAGTTCCGACGCGAACGACTTGACCGCCGTTTGAATCGCCGCTTTTGCCGCCGAATACGCGAACAGACTTTTGCCCGCGAAATCGCCCGTGACTGAACTCATCACCACGAACGACGAACCTTCGAGCGCGAATTTTTTGCGTGTCGAAGCTTGAACGAAATTCACCGCGCCCCAAAAGCTGGTATCGAAAATTTTGTGCGCAAGTTGCACGTCGAAGGCGTTGAGCGGCGTCAAGCCCCAAATGCCCGCCGTGTAAACTCCGCCGTTGATTTTGCCGACCGCGCTTGTGAAATTTTCCAAGACAGCCGACCACTCGTCAGCCGTCGCCGTCGTAACGTCGAGTTGTTCGGTAAAAATTCGCGGCGGATGTTTAATCAAGCTGACGGGCGAACTTTTGCGAAGCGCGTCGAGTCGCTCCAAATTCCTGCCGATAGCCAGGACGTTCGCGCCGCTGCGTGACAGTTCAAGGGCAACCTGCCGCCCGATACCGCTTGACGCGCCGACGACGACGAAATTTTTCCTGCCGAAATCAAAGGTAACCATGATTATCTCCCGTCAAACGAATCTGCAGACGTGATCAACCGCAATGTCCGAAAAGCCGTAAGCCTCCGCCTTCGTGAGCCGACCGTTGAGCACGTCAGAAATTTTTTCGAGCAACAAATTGCCCGCGCCGTCAATCGTCAAGCTGCCGTCGAGAATTCCGCTCAAATTCACGTCGAGGTTGTCCTCCATGCGCGAAAAAGTTTGGGCGTTCGCGGTGACTTTGAGCACGGGAACAATCGCGTTGCCTGTCGGCGTGCCGCGTCCCGTGGTGAAGACAATCGCGTTGCAACCCGCCGCAACCATCGCCGTGACGGACGAAATGTCGTAGCCCGCCGTGTCCATGACGATTGCGCCGCGTTTCGTGGGACGTTGCGCTTGAGCCAAAACTTCGACGATAGGACGCGTGCCGCCTTTGCGAATACAGCCGAGACTTTTTTCGTCAATGGTCGACAGTCCGCCGAATTTGTTGCCGGGCGTCGGTTGACCTGCGCGACAATCTTGCCCCGCCGCTTTGAGGTGAGTTTCGTAATCCGCGCAAATTTGAATGATTCGGTTGTGAAGTTCGCCCGTCGCCGCACGTTTGGCAAGGACATGTTCGCCGCCGATCCACTCGATTGACTCGCTCATCAAAGTCGACGCGCCGAGGTCGACGAGTTTGTCGCTCAAGTTGCCGACAGCGGGATTCGACGCAAGACCCGAAGTCGCGTCCGAGCCGCCGCACTCAATGCCGAGCAAAATTTCTGACGCGTCGCAAAGTTCTTTTTGCTGAAGTGCCGCCTCCGAAGCAAGTTCACGAGCTGCACGAACAGCTTTTTCAATCGTCTTGAGCGTGCCGCCTTCGTCTTGAATGCCGAACGAAACGACGGGCTTTGTCGTCATGGATTGAATTTTTTCGCGCAACTTGACATGCCCGACGGTTTCGCAACCGAGACCGATAATCACGACGCCGAAAACGTTCGGGTTGCACGCGAAGCCCGTCAAAATCTTTTGCGACATGTCGGTATTCGCCGCAACGTCCGAACAGCCCGTGTTGAAAATTATGTTGACCGCGCCGCGAACTTGACTTGCGACAATCCGAGCCGTTTCGCTGCCACAAGCGCAGGTCGGCAAAATCAGCACGTGGTTGCGAATGCCCGCCCGTCCGTCGTCGCGTTTGTAGCCGTAAAACTGCAATGTGGAATTTGAAATTTGGAATTTGGAATCGGCACCGTTGCACACGTCGCATTGAACATTGAGCATTTCGGATTGATAATCACGCGGGACGCTGAAAATATTTTCGTGCGACACGTGACCGCCCACCGCAATGTCGACACGAGCCTCGCCGATAATTTCGCCGTATTTGAAAACTTTTTCGCCCGCAGGAATCGCCGTCAACGCAACCTTATGCCAAATCGGAATATCGTCGACGCAAACAATTTCGTCGCCGCCGAGGATGTTAATCGTGTCGCCTTTGACCGCGGGAGCCGTGCAAGTCGCAACGTTGTCGCGCACGTCAAGCAAAATCGCGTTCGTCATGACGCGTCACCCGTCGCAAGCTTAAACAGATCTTCGACGGTCTGCGCGGACTTGATTTCGTCGGCGGTGACGCGGCGTCCTTGCGTGTTGCAGTACGAAAAAAACGACACCATGCTGAGCGAATCCCAATCTTCAACGTCGGCAAGTTTCGTCGACATGTCAAGCGCAACGTCCGTGTCCATGAGTTCGGCAAGTTTCGTGATGAAATTTTCGCTTGTCATGACGGTACCTCAGGTCGTGTAATCGGCATTGATTTTGACGTATTGGAAGCTCAAGTCGCAGGTGTAAATCGTCGCCGCCGCGTCGCCCAAATTCAGCGCAATGTCAACGACAATGTCGCGTTGAGCCAAAACGTTGCGCATTGCCTCCGCGTCGAATTTGGTGACAAGCCCGTCGCGGTAAACGTTGACGCCGCCGAAGTCAATCACGGTTTTTTCGGGGACAATGTCGACGCCCGAATATCCGACCGCGCAGATTGTTCGACCGGGATTGGCGTCCTGTCCGAAAAATGCCGTCTTGACCAGCGGGGAATTTGCGACGCTCATGCCGACACGTTTGGCGTCCGCGAAAGTTTGCGCGCCCGTGACGTTAATCGTCAAAAATTTCGTGGCACCTTCGCCGTCCGCCGCAATTCGTTTGGCAAGCTCAACGCACAGAGTTTTCAACGTCGCGAAAAATTTTTCGTAGTCGTCGCCGCGTTCGGTGATTTTCGGGTTGCCCGCCGCGCCGTTCGCCAAAACGACAACCGAATCGTTCGTGCTCATGTCGCCATCGACGGAAATGCAGTTGAAGCTGACTTCGGTCGCGTCCGTCAATGCCGATTGCAAAAGTTTCGCGTCAATGTCGGCGTCGGTCGTGATGAAACAAAGCATCGTCGCCATGTCGGGGCGAATCATGCCGGAACCTTTGGCGATTGCACCGAAACGAACTTCGACGCCGCCGATTTCGACTTCCGTCGCGCAGGCTTTGGAATACGTGTCGGTCGTGACGATAGCATTGCCGGCGTTGACGGAACCTTCGCGTGAAAGTTTTTGCACGGCGGCTTTGATGCCCGACTCCATTTTGTCCATCGGCAAGTTGAAACCGATAACGCCCGTCGACGCAACAATCACGTCGTCGGCATTGCAACCGAGTTCGCCCGCAGTGATTTCAGCCATGCGTTCGGCGTCGCGCAAACCTTGTTCGCCCGTGCAGGCATTTGCGCAGCCTGCGTTGGCGACAATCGCGTGAGCCGTGCCCGTCGCGACAACTTTTTTGCTGACTTGAACGGGAGCCGCCGCGACAATATTTTTCGTGAAGACGCCCGCAACTGTCGCCTCGCGTTCGGTGTGGATAACCGCAACGTCGAGGTTGCCGTTCTTTTTGATACCTGCGCGCACGCCCGCCGCTTTGAAGCCTTTGGGGTGAGCGACGCCCGCAATTCGATGATTTTCGCTGAACATGTTGATTGCCTCCGTTGAAAAAATTTACGGGTACATTGGCACGACGTCAAGCGCGGTTGATTCGTCGAAGCCCGCCGCAATGTTGAAGTTCTGCACCGCTTGACCCGCCGCACCTTTGACGAGATTGTCAATCGCCGAAAGGATTATAACACGGCGCGTTCTGTCGTCAACGTGCCAGCCGATGTCGCAAAAGTTCGAGCCGCGCACGAATTTAGTTTCGGGATAACCGCCGCGTCCGAGCAGTCGGATAAATTTTTCGTCGCCGTACATTTTCTGAAACGAGGCGTCAATCATTTCGTCGGCAACGGTATCTTTGAGCGTCGCGTAACACGTCGCCAAAATCCCGCGTGACATTGGCACCAAATGCGGCGTGAAGTTGATAACCGTGCGTTCGCCGCCGAGATCTTCAAGTGCCTGTTCAATTTCGGGCGTGTGACGGTGTTTCGCGACGTTGTAAGCTTTGAAGTTGTCGTACAGTTCGGGGAAGTGATTGCCGAGTTTCAAGCCGCGACCTGCGCCCGAAACGCCCGAAGCCGCGTCGACGATAATCGAATTCGCGTCAACGAGATGATGTTTGACGAGCGGCGCAAGTGCAAGGATTGAAGCCGTCGTGAAGCAGCCCGCGTTGCCGATGATTTTTGCCGTGCGAATGTCTTCGCGATAAATTTCCGCCAAACCGTAAACCCGCGACGCGTTCGGGTGCTTGTGTTCGACGCCGTACCAGCTTTCGTAAATTTTCGTGTCGGTGAAACGATAATCCGCGCCGAGATCGATAATTCGCACGGGAAGTTTTTCGAGTTTCAAGCCGACGTCCATTGCGTGACCGTGCGGCAGGGCGATAAAAATAAATTCGCTGTCCTTGCCGATTGCGTCGATGTCCGCCAAACTTTCGAGCGTCAAGTCACACAGTCCGCGCAGGTGCGGGTACAGCTCCGAAATTTTTTTGCCCGTGTGACTTTCCGAGGTGATGTGCGCAATTTTGGCCTGCGGGTGACGAATCAAAATCGAGAGCAATTCCGCGCCCGCGTAGCCCGTCGCGCCGATAACGCTGACTTTTGTCAAAATGTTTCAGCCTCCTCAAAATGAATTCGCCGCGCATTATACAACAGTCGCCGAATCGTCGCCACGAATTTTTTCAGCCGCGATAATCCACACGGGATTCAACGCCTGATTGATGTCAAGTTGCCCGACTTGTCGCAAGCGCGTGACTTGAATTTGGCAGGCGTCGACAAGCCAATCGCGTGCGTGAAACCAATCGAGCGTTTTGACGACGTTTTGTATCGTGACGGCGTTGACGACAATTCGCCCGCCGATTTTGAGTTTCGTGTCAAGCGCGGACAAAATTTCGTCGAGTTGACCGCCTGTCCCGCCGACAATCGCCGCGTCAAGTTCGGGCAAAGCGTTTAAACCGTCGGGAGCGATCGCACGGATTATTTCGACGTTCGCGACGGAAAATTTTTCGACGTTGCGCTTGATGAGTTCTATTGCCTCAAGTTTGCGTTCGACGGCGAAAACTTTCCCGCGCACGGCAATCAAAGCCGCTTCGACGGTGATTGAGCCGGTGCCCGCGCCAATGTCCGCGACAATCGCGTCCGCCGTGAGATGCGACTTCGCCAACGTCAAAACGCGAATTTCCTGCTTTGTCATGGGCACGTCGCCGCGAATAAATTCAGTATCGTCAATGCCAAACATGTCGTCACCTCATCGAGTCGTTAATTTTGTCGGCAATAAGTTCAAGCAGGCGACTGCGCGGCTGAATGTGGTCAACCGCCGCCCGCGAAAGTGGCGTGCCGTCGTAAATCAGATAAAACATATAATCGCGGTTGCCGGCGAATTCGTCGAGGTTGTCGGGCTTGACTTGCGAATAAAACGAATGCAAATTCCGCTTGCACACGTCGAACAATTCTTCCACGGGGGAATCAAACCGCACGCTCGGCGTAAAATACAGTTGTAATCGCCCGTCTTGCGCAGAAATTCACGCAACGTCACCGGCGTCGACTTGATTCGCGGATAATTTTCCGGCGCGAACGCCGCAAATTTTTCGCCGCCGTCGTCCAGGTCGGTAACTTCACTGGGGTCTGTTGGCAAAATCTGACAGGTGACGGTTATTTTTTCCGCCTGACTTCGTTGTTGCGCGCTCAGCGTATTTCTAAGCGTCGAAAGTGGTGTACCGCCGCTGTTGAGCCGCCGAAAAAGTTCAACCATGCGCTGACGGTTTTCAATGCGATTCTTGCCGTAATCAACCGTGATTTGTGAAATGCCGACTTTAAGCTACTCGAAAATCGCTCGGTAAAATTGTCGGATGTTCGCCTCGATGTGCTTGCGTTTGTGCGGCTCGGTGACGCCCTGCGTCGGCTTGGCAAACTTGAAATCGTATTCGCCTTTTTGAAAGTCGCTGTAAAGGTTGAAGAACATTTTCTTGCCGCCGAAGGAGGCGCACAACCCGATATAAAAACTTTGCAGACGTTGTTGCCCGTCGATGACGAAAAAGTTTTGCGCCGTCAAACTTTGACGCGACGGCAACGGAAAATCCGGCCGTCACGGATGACGGCCGCTCCGCACGCGCACGATACAGGATGTATCGTAGCGGGCGCGTCTTTCTTTGCTACTTTCTTTCCACGCGGAAAGAAAGTAGATTAACACGCGAACTAAATCTTGAT
>JAFVBP010000298.1 GCA_017479925.1 Selenomonadaceae bacterium
TTCGCAACTTGTCCACGACCGCGAACTTGCCGAGACCGAAAACCGCATCAAAAACGCCGAAATGCAGGACAAACTTCGCCTGCAAACTCAACTGCTGTCCGAGGAACGCCGCCGCCGTCGACAGAGCGAAATGATTCAAGCTTTGACCGCCGATTATCGACTGGTCTACCACTTGAATCTTGATTCGGACGAGGCGGTTTGTTACCGCGTCGCGCCCGAAGTGTCAAAACAACTCAACCGTCACGACAGCGACGTTGTGCGCTTCACCGCGGCGATTACGGCTTACGCGAAAAATTACGTTGCGCCCGCCGACCGTGAAAAGTTTTTGAATTTCGTCAAGCCGGAAAACATTCGCGCCCGCTTGCAACAAACCGACATGATTTCGCAACGTTACTTGATGACCCGCGACGGCGAAGAACATTTCATGTTGATTCGCATTGCCCGAATCGACGAAGGTTTACACGCCGTCGGTGTCGGTTTCGCCAACGTCGACGACCAAATTCGCGAAGAGATGGCTGCCAATCGCAAACTTTCGGACGCGCTCGCGCAGGCTCAACACGCGAACATTGCCAAGACGACTTTCCTGTCGAACATGAGCCACGATATCCGCACGCCGATGAACGCGATTATCGGTTTCACGACAATGGCACTTCGACATTTCGACAACCGCACGCAAGTCCGTGATTCGCTCGAAAAAGTTTTAACGTCAAGCAACCACCTGCTCGGCTTGATTAACGACATTTTGGACATGAGCCGCATTGAAAGCGGACGCGTCGAAGTCGCCGAACAGGAGTGCAATTTGTCTGACCTGGTGCACAACTTGATTCACATCATTCAGCCGCAGATAACCGCCAAGCAACAGAAATTCCAGATCGACGCGTTCAAAGTCAAAAACGAAGACGTTTTCGCCGACCAGCTGAAAGTCAATCAAGTGCTGATTAACATTTTGAGCAACGCCGTCAAATACACGCCGTCGACGGGCTCGATTTTCTTCCGCATATCGCAGTACGAATCGGACATTCCCGGCTACGCACGCTACGAATTTCGCGTCAAAGATAACGGCATGGGCATGTCGAAAGAATTTCTTAAGCACGTGTTCGACCCGTTTGAACGCGAAGAAACGTCGACGAAAAGCGGCATTCAAGGCACCGGTCTCGGCATGTCTATTACCAAAAAGATGGTTGAACTCATGGGCGGCGACATCAGCGTCGAATCCGAAAAAGACAAAGGTTCCGAATTTACCGTCGTGCTCGACCTGAAACTTCAGCAGAACGTCAAGCCGTCGCCGATTCAAGAACTGCGCGGACTTCGTGCGTTGATTGTCGACGACGACTTTAACACCTGCGAATCCGTCACCGAAATGTTGAAGCAAATGGGTATGCGTTCGGAGTGGACGACCAGCCCGCGTGAAGCCGTTTTCCGTGCGGGACGTGCGCTCGACAACGACCCGTTCAGCGCGTATGTCGTCGATTGGCTCATGCCCGAACAGAACGGCATTGAAACCGTGCGCCAAATTCGCCGCGTTGTCGGCATGACTGCGCCCGTGATTATTTTGACGGCTTACGATTATTCCGACATCGAACAGGAAGCCAAAGCCGCGGGCGTTACGACTTTTTGCACGAAGCCGCTGTTTATGAGCGACTTGAAAAACGCGCTGTCACGGGCAATCAGCGGCAACGTCGACGAAGCCAAGACCGACGACTTGACCGCCACGAATTTTGACGGCAAAAGCGTCCTGCTCGTCGAGGACATCGAAGTCAACCGCGAAATTGCCAAAGCCGTCTTGACCGAAATCGGGCTTGACGTTGACGACGCCGACGACGGTACCGTTGCCGTCGAAAAATTCCGCAACGCGCCGCCGAATCGCTACGACTTGATTTTGATGGACGTGCAAATGCCGCATATGAACGGCTACGAGGCGACGCGGGCAATTCGTGCGCTTGACCGACCCGACGCAAAAACCGTGCCGATTGTCGCAATGACCGCAAACGCCTTCGAGGAGGACAAAGACAACGCGCTCAAAGCCGGCATGAACGATCACCTTGCCAAGCCGCTTGACATCCCGAAACTTTTGGCGACGCTCGGCAAGTATTTGGCGTAGGGATTAGAACGAGGGAACAGAACCAGAAATCTACTCCCTGGCACTAATACCTGGCACTACCCCTGAATTGAGGCTGTCGACATGTACATTCCGCGAATTTTGTTGTGCGGCGACGTGAAGAATTTCCTGCGCGAACTTGACGGACGCGACGTTGACATTGTCGGGCGAATCCGCTTCAAAGGTGCCGCCGAACGTGGACAATTCGTCATGCCCGCGCACAAAGCCGCCGCCGACAAGTTCACGCTTGACGAAGGCGACTTCCGAATTTTTTTGGACGGCGACGAAATTTCCGTTGACGCGCTCCGAAAAATTCTCGACGGGCAAGCCGATTACATCGTCGTCGAAAATCACGGCGAATTTCTTGCACGCTTCCGCGAACTGTACGCGCTCAAGCTGATTGACCGCGTCGTCACCGTGCCGACTTTGCTGACATACGCCCGCGACGGATTTTTTTCGCCCGATAACGCCGTGCAGATTTTCAACGTGATTCATGCGACGGAATTCGCCCGCGTGCTCGACTTCGACGGTTACTTCGCCGCGAACGATTACCACATGGTCCCCGACGTGAATCGCAAAATCGACGGCATTGTCGGCGACGTGAAATTTCCCGCGCTGGAAAATTTTTACGGGACGATTTATCCGACCGTCGACGCTTGCCGTTACAAACACTTCGACGCGCTGTTGTTGACCGCCGAACGCACGCCCGCTGAATTTATCGACGCGCTTATCGACACGGACGCTTTGTCGGACAACGTTTTGACTTTCGTGCGACGCGGCTCCGATCTCGAACGCTGGTTCGCCGAAAATCAAAATGTCTTCGCGCAGATTACCGCAACTCCCGCCGTCAATGGTTCGTGGCTTAACGTCAAAAAATTCGCGGTGAAAACTTTCGCGGCTTATGTCGTTACGCACAAAAAAATTTCGCTCGACCTGCCCGACGGTTACCGAATCATTCACGCGGGGCACGTGCTTTCGACTGAAACTTTCGGCGAACTTGTCGACGACGCGGGCGAAAACATCAGCCGCCTGAATTTGTACCTGAACGAAGTCACCGCGCTTTATTGGCTGTGGAAACACACGCGTCAAAGTCACGTCGCCTTCGTGCACTACCGCCGATTTTTCACCGTAGACGGGCAAAATATTTTGACGGCGCACGAGGCGACCGAAATTCTGCGCGAATTTGATATTATCGTCAACGAGTGCAAATTCGGCTACGTCCCCGAACGCGACTGGAAAATCATGCTCAGCGGCAGGAAAATCGCCGACCGTGCGCTTTCGTCGATGCGGAAATTTATCGCGCTTCGTCAACCTGATTATCTGGACGCCTTCGACCGCGTGACGGGCAGTTTCGGCGTGTTCTGCTACGAAATTTTTGTGACGCGGCAAAATATCTTCGACGCTTACTGTGCGTGGCTGTTTTCGTTCATTGTCGACGCGGCGGAATATTTTTTGTCGGCGGGCGAAATTGACGCTTCCGACCCGAACGAATATCGGGCGATGAGTTTTTTGACCGAACATCTGCTGACGGTTTGGCTGCTGAAAAATCATTTGCGAATCAAGCCACTGCCGATAATCTTCCGCGACGTTTGAGTTGTGTTACTTTTCTTTTGGCGCAAAAGAAAAGTAACCAAAAGAAAACACCCGCAGGTGATACATCCTGTATCAACTGCGGGCGGCCGTCATCCATGACGGCCGAATTGCGGACGGCTCCAATTATTCCACCGCTTTTAAAGCGGGCGCGACATTTGAGCGAACTTTTCCCTTACCGAGAGGTGATGACCTTGACAGGCAAATACATTCCGCGAGTCTTGCTTTGCGGGGACGCGGAAATTTTTTTACGAGCACTCGACGGGCGACCGATTGAGCTTGTCGGGCAATTCGACATCGACGACGACGAAATTATTGCCGACGACGCAAAAGAGCTTTTCGCCGCCGCCGATTACGTTGTCTTCGACGACGGAGCCAAGTTCGCGACGAATTTTGACGCGCTGATTAAGCTTGTCGACGAAAACAAACTTTTGACGCGTGACAGCTTTTTGAAGTTCGCGGGCGATAATTTTTTCGCCTTCGACAACGTGCGAAGTCTGCTTGAGTTGATTGAACGGTTGCAAATTTCACGCCTGCTTGACGCGGACAATTTTTTTGCGCGCAATGAAATTTTCGCCACATTTGCGAACGGGCTGGAAGTTGACGGCGTCGACGATAAATTTTCTGCGCGACGGTTCCCGCTCGTCGAAAACTTTTACCGCAAGATTTTCGCGACGCTTGACGAAAGCCGACTGCAAACTTACGACGCGATTTTGTTGACCGCCGACCGCACGCCCGAAGAAATTTTCGACGCACTGGTTGCGACCGATAACGTCGCCGAAAAAATTTTGCTGTTCGTGCGCCGAAATTCGCCGCTTGAAAGTTGGCTTGCCGAAAGTTCCGTTGCCTTCGCGAACATCAAACAATTTCCCGCGGTGAACGGCTCGTGGGCTGTGTTGACGAAATTTCCGAAGCCCGACGATTTTCGCGTGTACGTTGCCGAAGCCGTGCCCGTCGCCACACACGACACCGCCGGCTTGAGACGGTATATCGGCGACGAATTGACCGCCCTGCATTACCTGTGGACAAATGCGCGGCATTCGACGATCGGTTTCGTCGACGCGGAAATTTCACTGTCGCGGGAACGTGCGATTGAAATTCTGCGCAACTGTGACATGATTGTCGCTCAAGGCGAATTTTCACCGCTCACGCCGCACGAACAAACTTCGGCACTGTGCGGGCAATATCTCAACGAACACGTCGAAAAAATCTTCCGCAAGCACATCAAGGCGACGCAGCCCGATTACCTGTCGGCGTATCATTTCGTGTCGAACGGGCATTGCCTGATTCCGTCGCGAAAATTCGTCACGCGGCAAAATGTTTTCGACGCTTACTGCGCGTGGCTGTTTTCGTTCGTCGGTGACGTGGCGCGTGAAGTTTTGGACACGACGAACTTGTCCGCCTCGGAAAATCCGCAGAAATATCGCGTCGTCGCAACCGTCGCCGAAAGATTGTTGACGGTTTGGCTCGCGAAGAACAATTTGCGGCTCGTCCCCGCGCTTTGAGGAGTGATTTTATGGCTGAAGTTCACGAACTCGGTCAAGCCGAACGCAAACGTTTCTGGACGAGCGACATGGAGGCAATTATCGCGATAACGCTTGTGCTTTTGATTCTCGGCACGATTAACGTTTTCAGCGCAAGTTTCGTGTTCGCGGAAGCGGAATTCGACACGCCGTATTTTTTCCTGAAACGGCACGTCATCAACGTCGTCGTCGGGCTGATCGCGTTCATCATCTGTTTTCGCGTGGACTATCACATTTGGCGGCGCGCCATCGTCATGATACTCGGCTTTACGATTTTCGCGCTGATTCTGGTTTTAATCGTCGGACCCGTCGTCAACGGTGCACGTCGCTGGTTACCGCTCGGCATAACGCAATTTCAGCCCGCGGAAATGGCAAAACTCGTGTCGATAATGATTGCCGCGTCGTACATTTCCCTGCGCGTGAAACTTCAATTGCCGCTCAACGTCTTCACGTTGCAGACGGGAATAATTTCTTTGATGTTCGCGTTGACGGAGCTTGAACCCGACATGGGCACGGGCTGCATAATCTTGGGCATACCGATTTTGATGTTGTGTATTGCCGGGCTTGAAGGCAAAAAAATTCTTGCCCTGACGGGCGTCGGCATTGCGGGCATTGCCGGCTTGATTATCCGCGAACCGTATCGACTTGAGCGGCTCAAAATCACTTACGACCCGTGGTCGGACGCGCAAAATTACGGTTACCAGACAGTTCAATCGCTGTCGGCTATCGGCTCAGGCGAATTGACGGGCATGGGTCTCGGCGTCGGCGTCAGCAAGTACGACTACCTGCCCGAAGCGCACACGGATTTTGCCTTCGCGATTTTCTGTCAGGAAAACGGTTTCCTCGGCGCGATTTTGGTATTTTTGCTGTTCGGAGCGTTCGCAATTTACGCGGCACGAATCGCCAATCAAGCTCGCGACGAATACGGTCAAATTCTCGCAATGGGCATAATGCTTTTGGTCGTCGGACAGGCGATTGCGAATCTGTTCATGGTCGGCGGCATGATGCCCGTCGTCGGCGTCCCGTTGCCGTTTATCAGCTACGGCGGCACGTCGCTGATAATTACAATGGCGTCAATCGGCATTTTGACGAACATCGGCAGACAGGGCGTCAAACGAACTTAGCACGAAAATTTTTCCGTCGGCAAGACCAAATTGTTCCGCTACTTTCAAAGTAGCCGGCACGTCGCTGATTATTACAATGGCGTCAATCGGCATTTTGACGAATATCGGCAGGCAGGGCGGCAAACGAACTTAGCACGAAACGAAATTTCCCCGTTCAAGCGAGCGGGGATTTTTTGTTATAATCGGCGACAATCAGACGGCTTGCAACCTTTTTGGACACAGACGCGGAGACATTAATCTTGTCGGCGAAAAAAGTTCCGCAAAATTTTCGCGAAACAATCGCCAAGAAGGCATCCCAATGATACCGACGGCGGGTTTTGCGGGCGAATCGTCTTGAGAGTGCTGCTTTGACGGTTTGCCGCTCAATTCAGCCGACCGCGATTGTCGTTTGCGGCAAAGTTCCCGATTGGCTCGCGAAAAAATTCCCTGACATCCAAATTGTGCACATTGACAGTTACAGCCAAATGTGGAGCGCAAGGAGGAAAGCTTAAATGGGCGGTTACGGCGGAGCAAGCGGCAAAGAAAGAAGACTTAAAGACGGTTGTTACAAGGACAGCCACGGCGATAAAGTCACAGACAAAAATGCCATCATCGCGGCGGAACATTACATTAAATTGGGAATGTATGTCGTCTTCTTGCATCAAGACGATGTCAGGCGTCCCGATTTGCTCGTTGATTACAATTTGCTCGTCGAGGTCAAGGGCATAATATCTTTAAACCCAAGCCAAATTTCAAAACAACTCAAGCACGCTTCCAAACAAATTTCCGACGAACTTGCACGGCGACCTGAGGATAAACAACTTCCCGGCAAGATCGTTCTCATATCGCTTCATGAAAGTTTCGAGGTCGGCTTCCATGCAATTTCGGAAGGTTACAAAGAGGCAAAGCGTAAAGGTCAAGTTCATTTTCAAGTCGAATTCTGGTTTAACGGAGAAATTCGCATTTTAAAAGAGGAGGAATTATTATGAGCGTTGTCGGATGCGGTTTTTGCAGTCATGCCATCCGTTATCACGGCGAACCCGAAGGCACGGAGCCTGTCGAGCATGTTTTCTGTCGGTTGGACAAGTGGCGTGAACTTGAGGCAGAAAATTTGACCGCCGACCGGTTGGAAATTGAGCACGACGGAATTTTTTTCTACGCAGATCGTTGCGTGCGGTGCAACACGTTCATGTTTTTCAACGACTGCTGGAAAAACATCGGGACTTACACGCCCAACGAAGAATTTTCGTCCGCGCCCATGCAAGAGCCGTTTGACTTCGGACCGTTTTGGGACGATTTCCTATGGTTTGACATCACGGAAACCGGTACGCCGACCGCCGAAGTGCTCACGCGTTACCCGCAAAATCTTTGGCTGGCGAAAAACGAATTCGAGATGCGACTTTACTCCGACGAGGCGCGCACAAATTGCGTCGGGCAGTTCAGTCGGCTCAAAGTCGTCACGCCAATCACCGTCGAAACAATGTCGCTCAAGTCGTTCAAAAAAATGTTGGCGCGTTGGGACGACGTGGAATTTTTCTATCGCGGACAGTATTACAACTTCATGCGCGAAGACGGCGAAATTAACGTTTGGTTCGGGCACGATTACATAAAGTCCGTTTACCGCGTGCCCGCCGATACGAACGTCGACGACATTGTCAACGCGAAAATTTTTTCCGACGGCAAGTCAATAGCCGAAGCTCAAGCCGAAGTCGAATTGTAACGTCGAAAAAATTCCCCGCTCAATCGAACGGGGTTTTTTGTTATAATCAGCGCGGAGGTGATTTCATGCGTAAAAAAAAGTATCTCAACGAAATTCTTGCCGAAGCCGAAACCGAGGAAGATTTAAAGTTCGCCTTCGCCAAGTACATGAAGCTCAAGCCGTCGAGCAAAAAGCGTATCGACCTGTACACGAAGCAAATTCTGTTCGAGTTCAAGCTCAACGCCAACTTTAAAAATCTTCGCGAACGGGCAAAAGTTATCGCGCAGGCTCTGTATTACATTCGTCGACTGAAATTCGGCGGGGACGACCGACCGCTTAGCCAAAACATTTGCATCGTCGCGAAAAAGTTCGGTGCGCTGTTCCCGACCGAAACCTTCGCCGAATTTTACGAGCGAAATTATTACGATTGGGACTTGAAACCAAGTTCGCCGTGTAAAAAACTTGTCAACGACCTTGCCGACTTCGACGCCGTCAAAAATGCGCACGTTTACGAATTTGCCGACACTCACGACGACGGCATGAATTTCGTCACGCGGGTTCAGGACATCCGCAATCAATATGTCGATTCGCCCGTCAAAAAGCAGATCAACGAGCAAAACTTTTACGAAGTCTTCAAGTCGTGGGAACGCAAATTCGGTGACGCCGTCGAAAACGGGCGCAAGCCGTCCGAATACTTCATCACCGACATCGAGGCGCGCAAAACGTCTTTCGTCGACGATTCGAGCGTGCTGTTTCGCATGACCGACGGCGACCTTGTCGAAAAGTTTCTCGATCCCGAAGAGTACCGACACTTTTGGAACACCTACGACAAAATTTCCGACGCGCGCGAAATTATCGCCATACGCCAGAAAATGGACAGGCTCACCGAACTCAATCTGCGTCGACGCACGGGCGAATTTTTCACGCCGATTGCCTTCGCGAACAAGGCTTTCGACTACCTCACGCGGACTGTCGGCGAGTGGTGGACACGCGGCGATTTTCGACTGTGGGACATGGCTGCCGGCACGGGCAACCTTGAATTCGCCGTGCCGCCCGAAGCGCGCAAGTTCTGCTACGTTTCGACTTTGCTTGACGACGACGCCGAATACTGCAAGATTATTTTGCCGACCGCGACGGTCTTTCAGTACGACTATCTCAACGACGACGCCGACAAGTTGCCCGAAAATCTGCGCGCCGACCTGGACAATCCCGAAATCAAGTGGATTATCTTTATCAA